>NZ_WHOV01000002.1:0-223725 GCF_009765395.1 Pseudomonas sp. BAV 4579
CGAGATCGAGATGGCGGCCACCGCCGTCACCGAGATGAGCCAGGCGGTGGACGAAGTGGCCGGCAATGCCACCTCCACCTCGTCCGAATCGCGCCAGGCCGCCGATACCGCGCGCCAGGGCCAGCGGCAGCTGGGCGATACCCTGGGCGCCATCGAGGTGCTGACCGAGAACGTGCTGGGTGCCAGCGAACAGGCCCGCCAGCTGGCCGAGCAGACCCGCAACATCAGCCAGGTGCTGGACGTGATCCGCTCGGTGGCCGAACAGACCAACCTGCTGGCGCTCAACGCCGCCATCGAAGCCGCGCGTGCCGGTGATGCCGGTCGCGGCTTCGCCGTGGTCGCCGACGAGGTCCGCGCCCTGGCCCATCGCACCGGCGAATCCACCCGCGAGATCGAAGGCATGATCGGCAGCATCCAGTAGGGCACCGGCCAGACCATCGATGCCTTGCTGACCAGCGCCGACCAGGCGCGCCAGACCCGCGAGCAGGCGCAATCGGCCAACGCCGCCCTGGCCGCCATCGCCCAGTCGGTGTCGGGCATCGACGAGCGCAACCTGGTGATCGCCAGCGCCGCCGAAGAGCAGGCCCAGGTGGCCCGTGAGGTAGATCGCAATCTAGTGCGCATCCGCGATCTGTCGGTGCAGACCGCCGCCGGTGCCGAACAGACCCGCGCCGCCAGCCAGCAGCTCTCCGAGCTGGCAGTGGAGCTCAACGGCCAGATCCGCCGCTTCCGCGTGTGACCTGTCCGGCAGGGAAACCCCTGCCGGACCCCGTCGCGGTGGCAAAACCGGGAGGCGACCGCTACGCTGGCGCCTTCGCCCACCGCGCCTCTCTCGCATGAGCTATCGCTACGTCATCTTCGACTTCGACGGCACCCTGGCGGACAGCCTGCCCTTTCTGCTGAGCTGCCTGGGCGAGCTGGCGCGAACCCATGGCTTTCGCCAGCCGGCCGCCGACGAGTGGCCCCGGCTGCGCGCCGCCTCCCTGACCGGTCTGCTCGACAGCCTGGATATCCCCCTCTGGCAGGTGCCCCGCATCGCCCGGCACTATCGCCGGCTGCTGGCCCAGCGGGGCGATCAGGTCCTGCCCTTCGCCGAGATTCCCGCCACTCTCGACCGCTTGCAGGCCAGCGGCCTGCAGCTGGGCCTGGCGACCTCCAATTCCGCCGCGGCCGTCCACCAGGTACTGCCCCAGGCCGGACGTCTGTTCGCCGCTGGCGAATTCGACATCCCCCTGCTGGGCAAGGCCCGACGCCTGACCCGTCTGCTGCGCCGCCAGGGTGTCGCGCCGGCCGATGCGCTCTATGTGGGCGACGAGCTACGCGACCTCCAGGCCGCGCGCCACGCCGGTCTGGGCTGCGCGGCCGTGGCCTGGGGCTATGGCTGCCCGGCGACACTGCGCGCCCAACATCCCGATCTCTTCTTCGAACAGCCGGCCGAGCTGCTGCGGCTGACGCCCTCTCCCTGCTGAAGGAATGCCCATGAAGTCTCTGTTGCTGATCCCTGGTCTCTGTCTGAGCGGTCTCTTGCACGCCGCCGAACTGCAGGTGCGGGTCGAGACGGTCGACGCCTCGGGGGGCCAGCTGCTGCTCGCGGTGTTCGACAGCGAAGCGGCCTGGAAGGAGCACAAGACGCCAGTGGCTCAGGCCCATCTCGCTGCGCAGGCGGGTGCCCAGGAACAGCGCTTCGAGCTGCCGCCCGGCCGGTATGCCGTATCGGTCATCCACGACAGCAATGGCAACAGCCAGCTGGACACCAATTTCATTGGCATGCCCACCGAACAATACGGCTACAGCAACAATCCGCCGCTGCGCATGCGCATGGCCACCTTCGAGGAATGCGCCTTCACCCTGCCCGCCGCAGGCCTGCGCCAGCAGGTGACGCTGCGGTAGGCCACAGCTGTCATGCACAGGCTTCCAAACAGAAAATCAACAGAGTTACCCACAGGGCTTTTAGCGGCGATCGCTGAGACCGGCGCTGAACAGACGTGGATAACTCCTTGGGATGGCAGCAGAAATCCCTTGACTTGGGAATATACCGGGAAACTGGTCATTATTTGATCGATTCTCTGCAAGCCGCGCCAGCTCTGGCCTCTGTCAGTAGACGAACAACCTATCCACAGCCCTATGCAGCTCTATTGTGGGTTGTGGAAAACAGCCGAAAGTAGACTGATCATTTTTTGTACGATCCTCTGCAGGCCTTGCTAGTCATGGCGTACAGGTCAGGTCCCACATCTTTTCCACAGGCACGCACACAGTAGATGTGGGAAAACCCCGAGGCCGAGTCCACTTTCGATAGTTCAGACGACACGGACCGAATTGGTTATTTATTGAGCAATTTTACCTGAGCGATTTCTTGATCGGTTGCTGACAACTTGCCCAAGGCTTATCCACAGCCTTTACCTTTCAGGCAATGACGATAAATCGATCCGGTGTTCGTAGCCTGACTCGGCGGATCAAGCCGTAGCGGATTCGATCAACAGGCCGAATACCCGTCCAGCCCTTCTGGCACGCGGTTCTTCGTTGAAAGCGAACAGACTGCCCACAGGGTTATGCACAGCTTGCAGGTTGTCCAGGCATAAAAAAAGACCGCCTTAAGCGGTCTTTTGGAGAGCTGGCAAAGGCCTACCGCGCGGTGCGTACGCTGTCCGACAGCTGCTTGCAGAGGCCAAGCACGCCGTCGATGGCAGCGCCCGAGGACTCGGCCTTGGCGATCTGGTCGACGAACGCCGAGCCCACCACCACACCATCGGCGATGCGGGCGATCACCCGGGCCTGCTCGGGGGTACGGATGCCGAAGCCGACGGCCAGGGGCAGGTCGGTGAAGCGGCGCAGGCGTGCCACGGCGGCCTCGACGTGCTCGGTGGTGGCCGAGCCGGCACCGGTCACGCCGGCTACGGACACGTAGTAGACGAAGCCGGAGCTGGTGTTGAGCACGCGCGGCAGGCGGGCGTCATCGGTGGTCGGGGTGGTCAGGCGGATGAAGTCGATGCCGGCGGCCTGGGCCGGCAGCGCCAGCTCGGCGTCGTGCTCGGGCGGCAGGTCGACCACGATCAGGCCATCCACGCCCGCTTCGGCGGCTTCCGCCAGGAAGCGCTCCACGCCATAACGATGGATGGGGTTGTAATAGCCCATCAGCACCAGCGGCGTCTCGCCTTCCCCGCGGCGGAAGTCGCGCACCATCTCCAGGGTCTTGGCCAGATTCTGGCCCGCCTGCAGGGCCCGCAGGGCAGCGGCCTGGATGGCCGGGCCGTCAGCCATGGGATCGGTGAAGGGCATGCCCAACTCGATGACGTCGGCACCGGCCGCCGGCAGGCCCTTGAGGATGGCCAGGGCGGTGTCGTAGTCCGGATCGCCGGCGGTGGTGTAGGTGACCAGGGCCGCGCGGCCCTCAGCCTTCAGCGCGGCGAAGCGGGTTTCCAGGCGGCTCATAGCTTGTCTCCCAGGTGACTCATCACGGTCTGCATGTCCTTGTCGCCACGGCCCGAGAGGCAGATCACCATCAGGTGGTCCTTGGGCAGGTGCGGCGCGCGCTTGTAGGCCTCGGCCAGGGCGTGAGCCGTTTCCAGCGCCGGGATGATGCCTTCCAGGCGGCAGGTCTGGTGGAAGGCCTTGAGCGCCTCGTCGTCGTTGATCGGTACGTATTCCACGCGCTTCACGTCGTGCAGGTGGGCGTGCTCCGGGCCGATGCCGGGATAGTCCAGGCCGGCGGAAATAGAGTGGGCGTCGATGATCTGGCCATCGTCGTCCTGCAGCAGGAAGGTGCGGTTACCGTGCAGTACCCCGGGCACCCCGCCGTTGAGGCTGGAGGCATGCTTGTTGGTGTCGACGCCGTGGCCACCGGCCTCGACGCCGATGATGGCGACGTCCTGGTCATCGAGAAATTCGTGGAACAGGCCCATGGCATTGGAGCCGCCGCCGACGCAGGCGATCAGGCTGTCGGGCAGGCGTCCTTCCTTCTCCAGGATCTGCGCGCGGGTCTCGCGACCGATCACCGCCTGGAAGTCGCGGACCATGGCCGGATAGGGGTGCGGACCGGCCACGGTGCCGATCAGGTAGAAGGTGTCGGCGACATTGGTCACCCAGTCGCGCAGCGCCTCGTTCATGGCGTCCTTGAGGGTGCCGGTACCGGACGTGACCGGAATCACCTCGGCACCCAGCAGCTTCATGCGGAAGACGTTGGCCTGCTGGCGGTCGATGTCGGTGCTGCCCATGTAGATGACGCAGGGCAGGCCGAAGCGGGCGGCGACGGTAGCGGTGGCCACACCGTGCATGCCGGCCCCGGTCTCGGCGATGATGCGGGTCTTGCCCATGCGCTTGGCCAGCAGGATCTGGCCAATGCAGTTGTTGATCTTGTGCGCGCCGGTGTGGTTCAGCTCTTCGCGCTTGAGATAGATCTTGGCGCCGCCGAAGTGCTCGGTCAGGCGCTCGGCGAAGTACAGCGGATTGGGCCGGCCGACGTAGTCGCGCTGGAAGTAGGCCAGCTGCTCGAGAAACGCCGGATCCTCCATGGCGGTCTCGTATTCGCGCTGCAGATCGAGGATCAGCGGCATCAGGGTTTCGGCGACATAGCGACCACCGAACTGGCCGAACATGCCTTGAGCGTCGGGGCCCTGGCGATAAGCGAACTGGGTCATGGGGTTCTCCTATGAAGATGGGTTTACCTTACCTGCTTGAGTGCCGCTGATAAATCGATAAGATCGCGATGACCCGTCAGGAAATCTCACAGATGAGCGATCCCCGCGACCTGCCCCCGTTGAAGGCCCTGCGCGCCTTCGAGGCCACCGCTCGTCTGGGTGGCATGAGCCGCGCCGGGGACGAACTGCACGTGACCCATGGCGCCGTGAGTCGCCAGATCCGTGCCCTGGAGGAACAGTTGGGGGTGGCGCTGTTTCGCCGCGAAGGCCGGGGGCTGGCGCTGACCGAGGCGGGGCTGCGCCTACGCGAGGTGAGTGGCGAGGTCTTCGAGCGCTTGCGTGAGGTGAGCGCCGAACTCAAGGCCGGGAGTCGCCGGGGGCCGTTCGTGCTGGGCTGCCCGGGCAGCCTGGTGGCGCGCTGGTTCATTCCGCGGCTGGATCGCCTCAATCGGGATCTGCCGGAGCTGCGCCTGCACCTCTCGACCCGTACCGACGATACCCCGCTGGCCGCCGCCGGGCTGGACGCCAGTCTGCTGTTCACCGAGACGGCGCCGCCACAGGACGTCCTGCCCTATCACCTGGCGCCCGAGCGCATCGGGCCGGTGCTGAGTCCCTACTGCCCAGCCTATCTGCGGCTCAGGGAAGGCGATCTGCAGGCCTTGCTGGGCGAACGGCTGCTGCACACCCTGTCGCGGCCCCAGGCCTGGCCACAGTGGTTCGCCACCCAGGGCCTGGAGGCACCGGTTCTGGATTACGGGCAGGGCTTCGAGCACCTCTATTACCTGCTGGAGGCGGCGCTGTCGGGATTGGGCGTGGCGATCGCGCCGGAACCACTGGTGGCAGCGGATCTGAAGGCAGGCAGGCTGGTTGCGCCCTGGGGCTTCGCCGCGACGGGTGCGGAGTTGGCGCTATGGGCGCCGGGTCGGCTGGCGGATGAGCGGGTGGAACGGTTGGCGGCCTGGCTCAGAACCGAGCTGGCCGAGCGCTAGCGCCCGAGGCATCCCTTGGAGATGCCTCGGACTGCCACGATCAGTGGTCGCCGCGCAGCAGTGCCCAGCCGACCAGGACGGTTACGCCAGCGGCAATGCCGACGGTGGCCCAAGGATGTTCGCGAGCCACGCCACTGGCGGCGCGACCGTACTGACGGGTCAGACGACGCACGTCGTCATAGACTTCTTCCAGCGAATCGCCCGAATGATGCAGAGCGTCACGAGCGGTGCTCTTGAAGGAATTCAGGCTGCTACGGGATTCGCGTGCAGCGTTCTTCTTCAGCGATGCCAGCGAGTCGAGCAGGCTGTTGATTTCGTTCTCGATGCTGGCGATGGACGCCTGGTAATCGGTGTTACGGGCCATGACAACCTCCTGGGATGGACGGATTCAGGAAATGTGACTACCGAGGCGTTGGAAAGTGCTGCAAAGGAGTGGGCGAGAGCCTGGGCAGTGAACTTATCGGGGCCTTTCGCGGCCTCAAATGGCAGAAGCACCCTTCCCGGCGAGTCGACCGCGACACCGGTCAACGCGTTGCCGGCTGTCCGCTGCAGCGCCCGTCATTGCTGACCCAGGAGATTTTCATGTCCGATCATCACACCTACAAGAAGCTGGAAATCGTTGGCTCTTCCACCACCAGTGTCGAGGACGCCATCAATAACGCCCTCGCCGAGACGTCCAAGTCGGTGAAGAACATGGAATGGTTCGAAGTGGGTGAAATCCGCGGTCATATCCAGGACGCAAAGGTGGCGCACTATCAGGTCACCCTGAAGATCGGCTTCCGTATCGAAGCCAGCTAAGCAGCTACTCAAGACCTCCCTCCCTCGCAAAAGGATAGGCAAGATGCGTAGAGTCGTGATCACCCTCGGTTTGTTGGCCCTGAGCAGCGGTGCTTTCGCCGCTGGCACCTCGTGCGACACGGTCAAGGCCGATATCGATGCCAAGCTGCAGGCCAAGCAGGTAGCGCACTACAGTCTCGAGGTGGTGGACAAGGGCAGCGCCAGCGCCTCCGCCAAGGTGGTGGGCAGCTGCGAAGGTGGTAGCAAGGACATCGTCTACCAGCGTCGCTAGGTCGCTGACGGCGAGGCGCCGCTCAAAGGCGGCACCCTGGCCCTCGAAGAAACGCCCACGGTCGCCAGACCGTGGGCGTTTCTGCTTTCAGAGATCCGTGGCGGGACCAAAGAACTCGTGACGGATCTGCTGCTCAGGCACCCCCAGCTCCAGCAGATCGCGCCGCACCTGAGCCATGAAGGGCTGCGGGCCTAGCACGTAGGCGTCCAGGTCGCGGCCCTTGGGCAACCAGCGCTGCAGGCGCGCACGGTCCAGCCGCGAAGCGTAGGCCTCTTCCGCCACCGGCTCGCTGTAGCAGAAGTACAGCTGCAATTGCGGATGGTGGGCGGCCTGCTCTTCCAGCCAGTGGCCGAAGGCCTGCACCCCGACGTGGCGGGTGCAGTGGATCAGCTGGATCGGCCGCCCGCTGGGCAAGGCCGCTGACACCATGGGCAGCAACGGCGTGATGCCGACTCCGCCGGCGATCAGCAGCAGCGGCCGGGTGGAATCCTGCAGGACGAATTCGCCGGCCGGTGCGAAGACCTGCAGCACGCTGCCTTCATGGGCATCGGTGTGCAGGAAGCGCGAGACCACCCCACCCGGCTGATGCTTGACGCTGATCCGATAGCCACGGCCATCGCTGGCCGCCGAGATCGAATAGTTGCGCCGGTATTCCACCCCATCGAGGATCACACTCAGCCCCAGGTACTGGCCGGGCTGGGCAATGCTGGTGGGCAGGCCGTCCACCGGCTCCAGGTAGAAGGAGCTGATCTCCTCGCTTTCCGGCTCGATCCGGGCGATGCGGAACGGCCGCCCGCCACGCCAGCCACCAGGGGCCTCGGCCTGGGCCGCATAGCGTCGTTCCTCGGCGCCGATCAGCAGATTGGCCAGTTGGCCATAGGCGGCAGCCCAGGCGTCGATCACGGCAGCGGTGGCCACCTCGGCACCCAGCACTTCGCGGATGCTCTGCAGCAGGGCGATGCCCACCAGAGGATAGTGATCCGGCTGCACCTGCAGCGAGACGTGCTTGTTGACGATCTGCTCCACCAGCGGTCCCAGGGTGTCCAGCCGGTCGATGTAGCGGGCATACATGAGTACCGCCCGGGCCAGCGCCCGCGCCTGGGCGCCACTGGCCTGGTGGGCGCCGTTGAACAGCGGACGGATCTCGGGGTTGTCGCCGAGCAACTTGTCGTAGAAATGCCGGGTCAGGGCTTCACCGCCGGTCTCCAGCAGAGGGACGGTGGCCTTGATGATGGCTCTTTGGTCTGATGACAGCATGGCAGGGATCTCCAAACAGGACTGCCCTGGCCGTATCAGGAGTCGTGCCAACCAAAAAACTGCGCTAGAGCAGTCTTTTATCCGGGGAGCAGGCCATAATGACCAGGTCCCTATGACTCGCCGAGGTCAAATTGACCCGTACCACCCTGCTCGAAGCCATGGTGCCCCTGGTGGCGGATCTGGCCCGCGACCTGCCCAATCAGCAGCGCTATGCCAGCCTGCTCGACGCCCTGCGCCAGATCCTGCCCTTCGATGCGGTGGCCCTGTTGCGCCTGGACGGCGAGGTGCTGGTGCCCCTGGCGGTGCGCGGGCTCGCGGCCGACACCCTGGGCCGCCGCTTCAAGGTCGGCGAGCACCCGCGCCTGGCGTTGCTGCTGGCGAGTCGCGCGCCCACCCGCTTCGCCTTCGATTGCGACCTGCCCGATCCCTACGATGGGCTGGTCGAAGGCGTGCAGGGGCATCTGGAGGTCCACGACTGCCTGGGTTGTCCACTCTATGTGCAGGACCAGCTCTGGGGCCTGCTGACCCTGGATTCGCTGCAGGCGCAGAACGCCCAGCCCGAGGATCTCACCACCCTGGCGGCCTTTGCCGGGCTAGCGGCCGCCACCGTGGCCGCCGCCGAGCGCATCGGCCAGCTCTCCGCGCGCATCGTCAGCGAGCACGAGCTGACCGTGGCCTATCAGCAATCGGTGGGGCACCAGCGGCCTCGCGAACTCATCGGCCAGAGTCCGGCCAGCCTGCGCCTGCGCCAGGAAATCGAGACCGTGGCGGCCAGCGACCTGACCGTGCTCATCACCGGCGAGACCGGGGTCGGCAAGGAGCTGGTCGCCGAAGCCGTGCATGCCCGCTCGCTGCGCCAGCAGCGGCCGCTGATCAGCCTCAACTGCGCGGCCCTGCCCGAGGCGCTGGTGGAAAGCGAACTCTTCGGCCATGTGCGCGGTGCCTTTTCCGGGGCCGTCAGCGAACGCCGCGGGCGCTTCGAACTGGCCGATGGCGGCACCCTGTTTCTCGACGAAGTCGGCGAACTGCCACTGACGGTGCAGGCCAAGCTGCTGCGGGTGCTGCAGAGTGGCCAGTTGCAGCGGCTGGGCTCGGATCGCGATCTCAAGGTGGACGTGCGCATCATCGCCGCCACCAATCGCGACCTGGCCGACTGCGTGCGTGCCGGGCGCTTTCGTGCCGATCTCTACCATCGCTTGAGCGTCTATCCGCTGGCCGTGCCGACCATGCGCGAGCGTGGCCGCGACGTCCTGCTCCTGGCCGGTTTCTACCTGGAGCAGAATCGCGCCCGCCTGGCCTGCGCGGCCTCCGGCTGACTCCCGCGGCGCAACGAACCCTGCTGGCCTACGACTGGCCGGGCAACGTGCGCGAACTCTCTCACCTCATCAGCCGGGCGGCGCTCAAGGCCCATGCCGGCAGCGAGGAACGCGGCGGCATCCTGACCCTGGACAGCGATCAGCTCGGCCTGCCGCTGGGCAGCACGGCCCTGCCCGACGACGATCCCGCCCTGCCCGCCGCCTCCCTGCGCGAAGCCACGGAGGCCTTCCAGCGGCAGACCATTACCCTGGCCCTGGAACGGCATGGGCAGAACTGGACCCTGGCCGCCGCCGCCTTGGGGCTGGACCGCGCCAACCTCGCCCGCCTGGCGCGGCGGCTCGGGCTCAAGTAGCGCTCGGAGAACAGCGGTCAGAGCGCTTTCTGTACCGCCGGCAGGCCGGGCTGGCCGTCGCGGGTGGTGACCCCCTGCAGCCAGGGCTCCAGCACCTGGGGATGGGCCTTGAGCCAGGCCTTGGCGGCGGCGTCGTAGCTGCCGCCCTTGTCCCGCGCAGCGCTCATGACGGCGTTTTCCATGTCCAGGGTGAACTTCATGTTGGTCAGCAGCCGGGCCGGATTGGGGCACTGCTCGGCGTAGCCCTTGCGCGTCAGGGTGTTTACCGTGCCGGCGGTACCGAAATACTTGTCGCCCCCGGTCAGGTACTTGATCGGGTAGTCGACGTTCATGGGATGCGGCGTCCAGCCGAGGAAGACCACCCATTTGTCGCGCTTCACCGCCCGCCCGACCTGGGACAGCATGGCCTGCTCGCTGGATTCCACCAGCTGCCAGCCGCCCAGGCCGAATTCGTTGTCCTGGATGATCTTCTGCAGCGACTGGTTGGCCGGCGCACCGGCGCCGATGCCATAGATCTTCTTGCCGAACTGGTCGGCATGCTTGGCCAGGTCGTCGAAGCTCTTCACCCCGCCTTCCCAGACATAGGTGGGCACCGCCAGGGTGAATTCGGTCCCGACCAGATTCTGCGCCAGCTCGGTGACCTGCCCGGTCTTCACGAACTGATCGTAGTGCGCCTGCTGCGCCGGCATCCAGTTGCCAAGGAAGGCATCCACCTGCCCGTTGCGCATGCCGCCGTAGATGATCGGCACCGCCAGGGTCTCGACCTTGCCGGTATAGCCCAGCGCACTCAGGATCGCGCCGGTGAGGGCGTTGGTGGCGGCGATGTCGCTCCAGCCCGGATCGGCCAGGCGAACCGTTGCGCAGGCCTGGTCCTCGGCCTGGGCCGACAGGCTGACCAGGGCCAGCGTGAAGGTAGCGATGATTCCGTGTTTCATGGCCGTGCTCCAGTTAGCGGTTCAGGGTTGAGGGTAGCGGGCGCGACGCTCCAGGTCGTCGAGGTCGATGTGATTGCGCATGTATTGCTGGCTGGCATCGACGAAGGGCTGGTGATCCCAACTGGTCCGCTCGCCCTGCTCCAGGGCCGCCGCGACGAAGCGCCGCCGCCGCTGGCTGGACAGCACCTCGCCGTGCAGGCGCGGCAGGTCCCAGCGCTGGCGGACCTCGGCCTGGAAGCTGGCGAGCAGCTCGGCATAGTCGGGGCTGGCGGCCAGGTTTTCGCGCTCCAGCGGATCGTTGTGCAGATCGAACAGCAACGGCGGATCCAGTTCGCAATGGATGTACTTGTAGGCGCCGCGGCGGATCATCAGCAGCGGGCTGACGGTGCCCTCGGCCAGGTATTCGCCAATGACCTCGTCGTGCCCCGCCCGGCCTTCCAGGTGCGGCAGCAGCGAACGACCGTCCAGCGGCAGCTCGTCCGGCAACTGGCCGCCGGCCAGCTCGACGAAGGTCGGCAGCAGGTCCATGGTCGACACCGAGGCCTGCACCCGCGCCGGGGCGAAGCGGCCGGGCGCATGGATCAGCAGCGGTACCCGCGCGGCCATCTCGAACCAGTGCATCTTGTACCAGAGTCCGCGCTCGCCGAGCATGTCGCCATGGTCGCCGGAAAAGACGATCACCGTATCGTCGGCCAGGCCGCATTCTTCCAGGGTCTTGAGCAGGTGGCCGACCTGGGCGTCGACATAGCTGCAGGCACCGTAGTAGGCCTGGCGGGCGTCGCGGATCTTGGCCTCGGGCAGCGGTTTGTCCCACAGATCGATCACCTTGAGCAGGCGCTGGCTGTGGGGATCCTGCTCGGCCTGGGGAATGGCCCCTTCCGGCAGCGGGATGTCGACCTCGTTGTACAGGTCCCAGAATTCGCGGGGAATGGTGTAGGGATCGTGCGGGTGGGTCAGGGACACGGTCAGGCAGAACGGCTGGTCATCGCCGCGACGCACGTGATCGTAGAGGTACTGACGCGCCTTGAAGACCACCTCTTCGTCGAAATCCAGCTGGTTGGTGCGCACGCAGGGTCCGGCCTGCAGCACCGAGGACATGTTGTGGTACCAGCTCGGGCGCACGTCCGCCGCGTCCCAGTTCACCGCCCAGCCGTAGTCGGCGGGATAGATGTCGCTGGTCAGGCGCTCTTCGTAGCCGTGCAACTGGTCCGGTCCGCAGAAGTGCATCTTGCCCGACAGCGCCGTGCGATAACCCAGGCGCCGCAGGTGGTGGGCATAGGTGGGGATGTCGGCGGCGAAATCGGCGGCGTTGTCGTAGCCGCCGATCTTCGACGGCAGCTGGCCGCTCACCAGGGTAAAGCGCGAGGGTGCGCACAGCGGGCTGTTGCAATAGGCGGAATCGAAGACCACGGCGCGCTCGGCCAGGCGTTGCAGATTCGGCAGCTTGATCGGCGAGGCGGCGTCGTACAGCGGCAGGATGGGCGCCGCCATCTGGTCGGCCATGAGAAAGAGGATGTTCATCGGCTTGGACAAGAGCGCCTCCGCTAGGATCAGGGTTGCTTATGGGTAGTCCATCATCCGATGCCGAGAAATCTGCGTGAAGGCCATCTGGAGTGATGTTTCGGATAAGCTGGGCTTATGTCTGATCGCCATGGAAAAGCCCTCTTGGACGCCACCCTCCCAGTCGACCGCCCTGCCCTGGCGCTGGATAGCCTGCGCACCTTCGAGGTGGTGGCGCGCCGCCTGAGCTTTACCGCGGCGGCCAGCGAACTGGGCACCACCCAGCCGGCCATCAGTCAGCAGATCAAGCGCCTGGAGGCCCAGTTGCAGGTCCGGCTGTTCGACCGGGTCCATCGCGGCATCCTGCTCACAGAGGCCGGACGGCTGCTGCAGGAATATGTGGAAGCCGGCCTCGCCACCCTGGACGAAGGGGTGCGCCTGGTCACCGCCCGGCCCGCCCATGAAGTCCTGCAGGTGGCCACCGACTTCGCCTTCGCCGCCTATTGGCTGTTGCCGCGCCTGCCACGTTTCCATGCCCGCCACCCGGAGCTGGATGTCAGCCTGGTCACCAGTGATCGGGTGCCGCTGCCCGGTCCGGAGATCGACATCACCCTGGGCTTCGGCGACGGCCGCTTCAAGCATGGCGAAGCCTGGCCGCTGTTTCGCGAAGAGGTCTTTCCGGTGTGCAGTCCGCGCCTGCTCCAGGGTCGGCAGCCGCCGCTGCCCGCCATGGAGCTGGGGCGCTGGCCGCTGTTGCATCTCAAGGCGGCGCCCAACAGCCGCTGGTACGACTGGAAGACCCTGTTGCCGGCGCTGGACCTGGCGCCCCTGCCCGCGGCGCCGTCCGGCGCGGTGCTGAGCTTCGACAACTACACCCTGGTGATCCAAGCGGCCATCGCCGGCCAGGGGCTGGCGATCGGCTGGCGCCACCTGGTGGACGATCTGCTGCGGCAGGAACTGCTCTGTCGCCCCTTCGCCGGACTGGCCACCTCGCGCTATGGCTATTACGCCATCCTGCCCGAGCGCAAGCGGCGCCAGCGGCTGGTGCAGCGCTTTCTCGACTGGCTGCTGGAAGAGCTGGAGAGGCCGCGCGAGTCCCTGGCCGGCGCACGGCTGGCGACCTGAGCCGAACTCAGCGCTCGTAGACTTCCAGTGGCAGATCGTCCGGATCGGCGAAAAAGGTGAATCTCCTGCCGGTCATCTCGTCGGTACGGATCGGCTCGGTGACCACGCCATGGCCCTGCAGGTGGGCGACGGTGGCGTCCAGGTCAGCCACGGCGAAAGCCAGGTGGCGCAGGCCCTGGGCCTCCGGGCGCGACGGCCTGGGCGGGGCAGCGGGAAAGGAGAACAGCTCCAGCTGGGCATGCGTGCCCACTGCCAGATCCAGCTTCCAGGAGCGCCGGGCCTCGCGATAGGTCTCGGCGATCACCGGCAACCCGAGGATCTCGGTGTAAAAGTGCCGGGAGCGTTCATAGTCGGCGCAGATCAGCGCCACATGGTGCAGACGGTCGAAGTGGGTCATCAGGGTACCGCGACGAATTTGAGGTCGGACGGCGCGCCGACGTCCAGACTCTGCAGTTCATCGCCGAGCTTGCCGCTGTCTGGATCCCGGGCGAAAACCTTGAGCTGGTTGGATTTCTGGTTGGCCACCAGCAGGTACCGCCCGGACGGATCGATGGCGAATTCCCGCGGCGACAGGCCGTTGACCGGATGGCGCTCGACAAAGGTCAGGGTGCCGTCGGGATTCACCGCGAACACCGCCAGCTGATTGTCGGTGCCACGGCTGGCGACATAGAGGAAACGTCCGTCGCCGGACAGGTGCAGCGCACCGGCATCCCGCTCGCCGGTGAATTCCTGGGGCGTCAGGCTGTAGCTCTGCAACTGCCGCAGCATGCCGTCCTGGTGGGCGAAGGCCATGACCTGGCCGGCCAGCTCCAGGGTCAGGTAGGCGTAGCGGCCATCGGCGCTGAACACCAGGTGGCGCGGCCCGCTGCCTTCCGGCACCGGCACGAAGGGCGTCTCGGCGGCCACCAGCGGTCGCTCCGGCTGCTGCAGCAGATAGCGATAGACGAATACCTTGTCGGCGCCCAGATCCGGAGCGAAGACGAAGCGGCCATCCGGGGTCGTCACCGCCGCGTGCACATGGCTGGACTGCTGGCGCGGGTGCTGTTCGCTGGGCTGGTGGAATTCAATCTGCGCCACCGGGCTGAGCACGCCGCCGTCCTGAATCGGCAGCACCGCCAGGGAGCCCTCCGGCAGGCTGGAGTAGTTGGCCACGAACAGGAACTTGCCGTCGGTGCTGAGGCTGGAATGGGTCGGCTCGTCGCCCAGGCTCTTGACCTGGCTGACCTGCTGCAGGCGGCCATTGCCGGGTTCGAAACGATAGGAAGTGACCCGCCCGATGCTGTCGCCGCTCGAACCCCGGCCATTCTCATTGACGGCGAACAGGGTCCGGCCATCCCGCGACAGGGTCAGAAACGAGGGGTTGGACGCCTTGACGATACGCAGCGGGCCATCGATCTGACCATTGCGGCTGTTGAAGCGATAGACATACAGCCCCTGGCTGCTGCCCGCGGTGTAGCTGCCGACCAGCAGATTGAACAGACCGGGTTCGGCGCGGGCCGGGGCGTTGTACCCGACGAGCAGGGCGAACAGGGCCAGCGGCAGCAGACGGGGCAGAGCTCTCATGGGAAATCCTTGGCGAGCGATGGGCGTTGAGACCGATGCGGAGCGGCCCGGTTTCCCGACCGTCTGGAGGGGGAAGGCTGCCGCGCGCGGCGGCTATTCTACTGAAATCCGGGCTGGCACTGTGCCAGAGGCCTTTCGCCATTTATCGCCTGCGCCGGCGCGCTGGCGGTCTACGTCGGGTCAACCGGCGCGAGGAGGCCGCGCCAGAGCCTGCGGTGAATTCGGCACTGTCCGAGGGCTGCCGGTAAAAGAATTGGTCGGCTAGTCCAGCACGCCCTGCAGGATGGCCTAGACGAGCCCGGTGCCCACGGCAACCAGCACCATGTCGGTCCCCAGGCGGCGCCATTCGTAGCCTGGATAATCCGGCAGCTGGCGGGCGATACCCGGCGGCAGCGATCGGCCATACCCGGGAGGCAAGGGACGCCCGCGCTCCAGACGCAGCCCTGGCGGCAGGTCGCCACCGCGGCCGATCTGGCCGCGCAGTGCCTGGATGCGTTCCCGCGCCGGTCCCAGATCCGGCGGTCCACCCGCGGCCGGTCCGGCACCCGGGCGACCCTGGCCGCGCGATTCGGGACCCGGGCCCTGACCATGGGGGCCACCCTGCTCCTGCCAGCCCGGTCCATGCGGACCCTTGGGCCCGCCAGGTCCGTGATCCGGAGGCGCGGCCAGAGCCAGATTGCCGATCAGACAGAGGGCTGCAGTGGAGAGGAGGGTACGCATCGGGGAATTCCTCATAGGGAGCGACGGCAGCGGTTATCCACTTGGAGTCTGGTGGCTGAAAAAGACTCCCGGGGCATTCCCGGACGCACAGCCTGTGGATAAATCGGGGATAAAAGCGGTATAACTCCGTGATAAATCCCCAAATCCCGTTAGGGACCAAATAAAAATCCTTTATTATCAATGATTTAAAAATATGATCGGCTGGCTATCGAATCCGCTTTTTGTGGATAAAGCCTGGGACCCCCCCTGTGCTGACTCCCGTTTTCGCCTGCACTCAAGCCCTGCGCGGAGCGATTTTCTCCAGCCTGGAAACGGAAAAGCCGCGCCTGAATGACCGGGCGCGGCTTTTCTGGATGTCGCCTTTCGCTATTCCGGCTTCTTCAGCTTGGGATTGGGAAAGAACTGCACGGCCTGCACCTTGGGATCGGGCTTCTTGGGTTTCAGCGCACTGATATTGACCCGCGTCGGCAATTCCTTGGGGACCGAATTGCCGCGCTCGTCCAGGGTGTCGCTGTAGCCGCAGGAGACGCACTCGCGGTTGGGCGTGCCGTCCTGGGTCCACATCTTCAGGGTGTCCTGCGCCTGGCACGCCGGGCAGACCGCCCCGGCGATGAACCTCTTGCGGATCGGCTCGCTCACGCCGCCTCCTCGCTCAGCCCGGAATGGCGGAGCAGGGCGTCGATGCTGGGTTCGCGGCCGCGGAAGTCGACGAACAGCACCATAGGCGCCTGGGAGCCGCCGCGGGCCAGGATGGCTTCACGGAAGGCCCGACCGGTTTGCGGATTGAAGACGCCTTCCTCCTCGAACTTGGCGAAGGCATCGGCGGACAGCACTTCGGCCCACTTGTAGCTGTAGTAACCCGCGGCATAACCGCCGGCGAAGATGTGCGCGAAGCTGTTGGGGAAGCGGTTGTAGGCCGGCGGGCGGACCACCGAGATCTCGTCGCGGATGCCTTCCAGCACCTCGCGCACGCTGCGACCGTCGCCGTGGCTGGCGTGCAGTTCGAAGTCGAACAGCGAGAATTCCAGCTGGCGCAGCATCATCAGGCCGGACTGGAAGTTCTTCGCCGCCAGCATCTTGGCGAGCAGTTCCTGGGGCAGTGGCTCGCCGGTCTCGTAGTGACCGGAGATCAGCGCCAGGCCCTCGGGCTCCCAGCACCAGTTCTCCATGAACTGGCTGGGCAGCTCCACCGCATCCCAGGCCACGCCGTTGATGCCGGAGACGCTGGCATGCTCGACGCGGGTCAGCAGGTGATGCAGGCCGTGGCCGAATTCGTGGAAGAGGGTGGTCACCTCGTCATGGGTGAGCAGCGCCGGCTGGCCGGGGCTGGCCGGAGTGAAGTTGCAGACCAGGTAGGCCACCGGATCGATCAGCCGCCCCTGGGCATCGCGGCGCTTGTCGCGGGCACCGTCCATCCAGGCGCCACCGCGCTTGTTGGCGCGGGCATAGAGATCGAAGTAGAAGCGGCCGATGGAGGTGCCGTTTTCCTTGATCTCGAACAGGCGCACGTCCGGGTGCCACTTCTCGAAATCGCGCAGTTCGGCGATCTCGATGCCATAGAGCTTCTGCACCGTGGCGAACAGGCCGGAGAGCACCTTGTCCACCGGGAACCAGGCGCGGACCTCTTCCTGGGACAGCGAATAGCGCTGCTGGCGCAGCTTTTCGGCGAAATAGCCGGTGTCCCAGCTCTGCAGATCCTGCACGCCCTGTTCGGCGGCGAAGGCACGCAGTTCTTCCAGGTCGCGCTGGGCGAAAGGCTTGGAGCGCACGGCGAGGTCACGCAGGAAACCCAGCACCTGGTCGCTGCTCTCGGCCATCTTGGTGGCCAGCGACAGCTCGGCATAGTTGGCGTAGCCCAGCAGACGCGCCAGTTCCTGACGCAGATCGAGCAATTCCTCCATCACCGGGCCGTTGTCGAACTGGCCGGCGTTGGGACCCTGCTCGGAAGCGCGGGTGGCGTAGGCGGCATAGACTTCCTCGCGCAGGGCGCGGTCATCGGCGTAGGTCATCACCGCGTAGTAGCTGGGGAATTCCAGGGTCACCAGCCAGCCGTCCAGCTCCTTGGCCTGGGCGGCGGCCTGCAGCTGGGCCTTGGCCGATTCGGGCAGGCCGGCGAGGGCGGCTTCATCGGTGAGGTGCTTGGTCCAGGTCTGCGTCGCGTCGAGCAACTGGTTGGAAAACTTGCTGCCCAGCTCGGACTTGCGCGCCTGGATGGCGGCATAGCGCTGCTGCTCGGCCGGCGGCAGGTCGATGCCGGACAGGCGGAAGTCGCGCAGGGCATGTTCCAGGGTGGTCTTCTGGCCGGCATCGAAGCCCTTGGCTTCTTCGCTTTCGGCCAGGCGGCTGTAGGCCTGGAAGAGCTCCTTGTTCTGGCCGATCTCGGTGGAATAGGCCGACAGCTTGGGCAGGCAGGCCTCATAGGCGGCGCGCAGCTCGGCGCTGTTGCACACGGCGTTGAGGTGGCCGATGGGGCTCCAGGCCTGGCCCAGCCGATCGTTCAGCTCGTCCATCGCCAGCACCAGGCCGGCCCAGGTGGGGTGTTCCTTCTGCGTCTCCAGCAACTTGGCCAGGGCGGCGCGGTTCTCGGCCAGGACGGTGTCGATGGCCGGCTCGACGTGCTCGGGCTTGATGGCGGAAAAGGGCGGCAGGTCGTAGGACTGAAGCAGCGGATTGCTGGCGCTCACGGCGTTCCCCTCGGGGCGATGGCTTTGACAGTTATATATGGAGCCCATCCTAATAGGTCTCAAGACCCTTCCGACGAGAAAAGGTATCTATCGTGACCATAAGGACCTTCCAGGGTAAGACCCCGCACCTGGGCGAACGCGCCTTCGTCGATGCCACCGCCGTGGTGATCGGTGATGTCGAGCTCGGCGCAGACAGCTCGATATGGCCGCTGACGGTGATCCGCGGCGACATGCATCGCATCCGCATCGGCGCCCGCACCAGCATCCAGGACGGCAGCGTGCTGCATATCACCCACGCCGGCCCCTTCAATCCGGACGGCTATCCCTTGCTGATCGGCAACGACGTCACCGTCGGCCACCAGGTGACCCTGCACGGCTGCACGATTGGCGACCGGGTGCTGGTGGGCATGGGCAGCATCGTCATGGACGGCGCGGTGGTGGAGGACGAGGTGGTGATCGGCGCCGGCAGCCTGGTCCCGCCAGGCAAGCGGCTGGAAGGCGGCCACCTCTACGTCGGTCGCCCGGTCAAGCAGATCCGCCCGCTGGAGGAGAAGGAACGCGCCTTCTTCACCTACAGCGCCGGCAACTACGTGAAGCTCAAGGACCAGCATCTGGCCGAGGGCTATGGGGAGGAGGGGGCCTAGCAGGCCCGGTGTGTAGGAGCGGCCCAAGGCCGCGATTGACCGGAGGTTGGGTTGAGCGCAGCGAAGCCCAACAGCGTCGCGGACCTAACGCCGTAGCGTGGAAAACGGCGCAGCCTTTTCCACAGGTGACTCCGTGGCGCGAGGCTCGCCCTCACCCCAACCCTCTCCCAGAGGGAGAGGGGGCTATCCGAGCGGGTGGTCATCTTCCACATCTCCGACCCGATCGCGATCAGCTGTTATGACCCAGCCCCTAGGAGCGGTCGCGTCGGCCGCGATCTGCCAACCCCGCAGCGGACAGGCTTCACCCAAGCGCGAATACAGCACCCCAAGCAACGCCTGCAATTCGTCGATGCGCGCCTCGATGACCCGGAGCTTGTCGCGCAGCAGTTCCTGCAAATAGGCGTCGGGATCGGCAGCGCGCTCGACGTCCTCCAGGTTGGCGGCGATTTCCTGCAGGCTGAAACCCAGTCGCTGGGCGGTACGGATGTAGCCCAGCCATTCCACGGTTTCTGGCGGATAGTCACGATAGCCGTTGGCCCGCCGCCGCGCCTTGAGCAGCCCCTGGCGCTCATAGAATCTCAGGGTGTCGCGACTCAGGCCGGTGGCCTGGGCGAGGGTGCCGATACGCATCCGTTCTCCTTGACCCTGGACCTGGCTCCAGGGTCGACACTGGACTTCCTCTCGTTCAAGGAAGTCCGTCCATGTGGAAGCTTGCGCCCTATCTGCGGCTGGTCCGTGCCAGCGCCCTCTATGATCTGCTGGTTACCGCGCCCTTCGCCACCCCTTGGAGTCTCGCCTGGCTGCTGCGGCAGCTCGACGGTGTCGGCCAGGCACTGGGCCTGGCGCCCCTGGCGGAGTTCCCGCCGGAAGCCCTGCTGCTGGGCAATCTGCTGGGCTCCCTGGTGTGCGTCTGGTCTGTGCTACGCCTGGTCAGGCCTTCGCTGCTGCTGGGACGCTACGACGCCGTGGCCAGGGGCCTGTTCGCCTTCTGGCAGGCCTGGGCGCTGTACCAGGGCGCCAGTCCCTTGCTGGCAATGTTCCTGGTAGTCGAAATCGGCTTCGGCGTCGCCCAGGCGTGGCCGGTGGCTGTGGGCTCGTGCCCCTGCTCGTCGGGCTTCGGCGATAGAACCGCCTCGGCCCAACCTACGACGACGCTCCCGTAGGTTGGCGCTGAGCGCAGCGAAGCCCAACAGCGTCGCGGAACTAACCCAGCTGCCGCCGCAACTCCGCCAGCACTGGAGCGCTGTCGGGACGCACGCCGCGCCAGAGTTCGAAGGCCTCGGCAGCCTGTTCCACCAGCATGCCCAGGCCGTCCAGGGTGTGGAAGGCACCCTCGTCCTGCGCCCAGCGGTTGAAGGGGGTGAGATCCTTGCCGTACATCATGTCGTAGGTCACCGTCTGCGGGCCGATGACCGCCTCCGACAGGGGCGGGCGACCGCCACCGAGACTGGCCGAGGTGCCGTTGATGATGACGTCGAAGGGCTCTCTCAGGGTGGAGAAGGCCGCCACCTCGATGGTCCCCAGCTCGGCGAACTCCCGCGCCAGTTGCACCGCCTTGAGTTCGGTGCGATTGGCCAGCACCAGTTGTCCGGGGTTGCAGGCCAGCAGCGGCTCCAGCACGCCGCGTACGGCGCCGCCGGCGCCCAGCACCAGGACGCGCTGGCCGGCCAGTTGCAGCCCGGCGTTGACCGTGAGATCCCGGACCAGCCCGGCGCCGTCGGTGTTGTCGCCGAGCAGGCGACCATTGGCCTGGCGCTTGAGGGTATTCACCGCTCCGGCCCGCCGCGCACGCGGGGTGAGTTCAGCGCACAGCTGGAAGGCCTCTTCCTTGAAGGGCACCGTGACATTGGCGCCCAGGCCGCTCTGGAAGAAGCTGCGGGCGCTTTCGCTGAAGCCGTCCAGCGGCGCCAGCAGCGTCCCGTAGTGCAGGCGTTGGCCGGTCTGGTCGGCGAACAGGCTGTGGATCAGCGGCGACTTGCTGTGGGCGATGGGGTTGCCGAAGACGGCATAGCGATCCATGGTCTCTATCCTCCGGGCGTCGGGGCGAGCGCGAGCCAGTCGCGGTCGGTGAGAAAGAAATCGGTCAGCCGCGCTTCCGGCGAGCCGGGCACGGGTTGCCAGTCATAGCCCCAGCGCACCTCGGGCGGCAGCGACATGAGGATGGACTCGGTGCGCCCGCCGGATTGCAGGCCGAACAGGGTGCCGCGGTCATAGACCAGGTTGAATTCCACGTAGCGGCCGCGGCGATAGGCCTGGAATTCCCGCTCGGCCTGACCGTAGGGCTGGTCGCGGCGGCGCTGGACGATGGGCAGATAGGCGTCGACGAAGGCATCGCCGATGGCGCGCTGGAAGGCGAAGCAGGTGTCGAAGTCCCAGTCGTTCAGGTCGTCGAAGAACAGGCCGCCGATGCCGCGTGGTTCGCCCCGGTGCTTGAGGTGGAAATAGCGGTCGCACCAGGCCTTGTAGCGCGGATAGACGTCGGCGCCGAAGGGCGCGCAGGCGTCATGGCAGACCTGGTGCCAGTGCACGCAGTCGGCCTCGTTGCCGTAGTAGGGGGTGAGGTCGAGACCGCCGCCAAACCACCAGACCGGCGCCTCACCGGGCTTCTCGGCGAGAAAGAAGCGCACATTGGCGTGAGCGGTGGGGATATGGGGATTACGCGGGTGCATGACCAGGGAGACGCCCATGGCCTCGAAGCTGCGCCCGGCCAGTTCCGGGCGATGGGCGCTGGCCGAGGGCGGCAGGCTGTCGCCATGCACATGGGAGAAGTTCACGCCGCCCTTTTCCAGCAGGGCACCGTCGGCAATCACCCGGGTGCGGCCACCACCGCCGGTCGGCCGGGTCCAGGCGTCTTCGGCGAAAGCTGCGCTGCCATCCTCGGCTTCCAGTGCGGCGCAGATGCGCTCCTGCAGGTCGAGCAGATAGGCCTTGACGGCCTCCAGGGAGGGATTCATCGCAAGGATTTCCACAACAGGCGGGGAGGGCGCAGAGCATAACACCCGTATCCGACCGGTTGACGTGGCCCGCGGTTGCGGCTTGGATGAAGGCTCACCCCAAGAGAGCCCGGCCAAGGGCTCCAATCAGGAGACACTCAAGCATGGCCCAGCGCATCCAGTTCAGCCGCACCGGTGGTCCCGAAGTACTCGAACTTGTGGATTTCGAACCCGCCGCGCCCGGCCCCGACGAGGTGCAGGTGCGCAACCACGCCATCGGCCTCAACTTCATCGAGACCTATTACCGCAGCGGCCTCTATCCGCCGCCGGCGCTGCCCTCGGGCCTGGGCACCGAAGGGGCCGGGGTGGTGGAAGCGGTGGGTAGCGCCGTCACCCGCTTCAAGGCCGGCGATCGCGTGGCCTATGCCACCGGGCCGCTGGGCGCCTATGCCGAGGTACATGTGCTGCCCGAGCGGCATCTGGTGCACCTGCCGGAGGCGATCTCCTTCGAACAGGGTGCCGCGGTCATGCTCAAGGGGCTGACCGTACAGTACCTGCTGCGCCAGACCTATCCGCTGCAGGCCGGCGACACCGTTCTGTTCCATGCCGCGGCCGGGGGCGTCGGCTCCCTGGCCTGCCAGTGGGCCAAGGCCCTGGGCGTGCGCCTGATCGGCACCGCCGGCTCTCCGGAAAAGCTGGAAAAGGCCAAGGCGCTGGGCGCCTGGGCGGTGATCGACTACCGCCAGGAAGACGTCCCGGCGCGGGTCCGCGAATTGACCGAGGGCGCCAAGGTGCCGGTGGTCTACGACGGCGTCGGCAAGGACACCTGGGAGATGTCGCTGGACTGCCTGGCCCCGCGCGGTCTCATGGTCAGCTTCGGCAACGCCTCCGGCGCGGTCACCGGGGTCAATCTGGGCATTCTCTCGCAGAAGGGCTCGCTCTATGTGACCCGGCCGACCCTGGCCACCTACGCCGCCTCCCCCGAAGCCCTGCAGGACATGGCCGATCAGCTGTTCGAGCTGATCAGCGATGGCCGCATCCAGGTGGACATCGGCCGACGCTATCCGCTGGCCGAGGTGCAGGAGGCGCACCGCGCGCTGTCGGGTCGCGAGACCAGCGGCTCGACCATCCTGCTGCCCTGAGGCATGGCACCCGCGCGCCTGGCCGGGAAATCGTGACAGCCATTAAGTTTCCCGCAGCCAGGCGGCACGACGGAGGTAAACGCCGGTCTATCTCGGACAGTCAGGTCGTCTCGGCCTCGACGTTCTTTCCAGAATCGGCCGGATCGCTGCCCTCGTCATGCCTATCTCCAGCCCCCTCGCCAGCCTGCTCGACACCGCCACGGACACGGCGCTCATCACCCTGACCGCCGAAGGGCGGATCGGGCAGTGGTGCCCGAACGTCGCCCGGCTGCTGGGCTGGACGGCGCAGGACTGGCTCGGTGAATCCATCGTCGGTCTGCTGGTCCCGGAGCCGCCGGCCGACGACTGGCTGACCGCCCTCGAACGCTGCCAGACCCAGGGCCTGCGCCACCGCGACGGTCATCTGGTACGCCTCGACCTGCATCTGGTGCCGCTGCGCCGGGCCGAGGTCGCCGTGGGCTGGTTGCTGCATGTCTGGCAGGCTCCGGCGAGCCGTGCCCGTTTCGCCGCCCGGCGTAGCGCCGAGCGGGAGCTGCCGCAACGCCTGCAGGCGCTCGGCGAATGGTCACGGCGCCTCGGCGGTACCACAGATCTGGCCGCCTTGCGCCTGTTCGCCACCCAGGCCCTGCGGGACTTGGCCGACGATCCCCAGGCGCGGCTGCTGTCCGTGGCCGAGGCGGGCAGTCCGCCAGTGGGTGAGTTGCTCATCCCCTTCGGTCCTGCCACTCAGCCCCTGGGCTATCTGCAACTGGACGGCGCCGTCGAGGCGGACACCCGGCTGTTGCTGGATCAATTGGCCCTGCTGCTGGGCGCCCTGCTCATGCGGCAGCAGACCCAGGACCAGGTCCGCCACCTCGAACGGCGGTTGTCGCTGGAACAGGGGCTGCTGGCCAGCGTGCTGCAGCAGGCGCCTCTGGGCATCTCCATCACCGAGGCCGGCAGCGAAGAAGCGGTGATGCTCAACGACCGTGTCGATATCCTGCTGGGCAGACGTCCGGCCGGCGAGACGCTGGACGAACGCTATGGCGCCATCGGCGCCCTGCACGCCAACGGCCAGCCCTATGCGGTGGACGACTATCCCACGGTACGGGTGCTGCGCAGCGGCCAGGCGGTGGCGCCCGAATTGATGCGCTATCGGCGACCCGACGGCAGCATCCGGCTGCTGGAGGTCTCCAGCGCGCCGGTCCGCTCCGCCACCGGCGAGGTGATCGCCTCGGTCACCCTGTTCGACGACGTCCAGCAGCGCGTCGATGCGGAAACCGCCCTGCGCGAACACAGTGCGCGCCTGGCCAGCCTGATCAACCAGGCGGCGGTCGGCATCTGCCAGACCGACGCCCGCGGGCGCATCCTGCTCGCCAATCGTCGCTATTGCGAAATGCTCGATCGCAACGAGGTCGGGGTGCTGGAGCAGACTCTGCAGGCCCAGACCCATCCCGAGGATCGGGCCATCCTGGAGCGCCACATCGACACCCTGCGCGAGCGGGGCGACAGCTTCAAGCTGGACCAGCGCTTCCTGCGCCCCGACGGCACGGTGGTCTGGGTCAGCCTGCACGGCTCGCCGCTGCAGTCGGAGGTCGGCCAGGCGCTGTCGGTGAGTCTGGTGGTGGTGGATCTCACCCAGCGCAAGCAGGCCGAAGCCTCGCTGCACCTCTCCAACCAGCGCTTCCGCAATGCCGTGGAGGCGGTGCAGGGAGTGGTCTGGACCAGCAACGCCCAGGGCCACCTGCTCGGCGAACAACTCGCCTGGAGCACCCTGACCGGGCAGAGTTATGCGCAGTATCAGCAGGACGGCTGGGCCGATGCCCTGCATCCCGAGGATGCTCCCCGCACCCTGCGCCGCTGGCGCCTGGCGGTGCAGCAGCAGGTGGATTTCCACGACGAGCACCGCCTGCGCTGTCGCGATGGTCAATGGCGCACCTTCAGCGTGCGTGCCCTGCCGGTGCGGGAGAATGGCGTGGTCTGCGAATGGGTGGGCGTGCACACCGACGTCAGCGAGATCCGCATGGCCGAGCACCGCCTGCGGCGGCTGGCCGAATTGCTGGAACAGCGCGTCCACGAACGCACCGTCGAGCGTGACCGCATGTGGCGGGTCGCCGACGACCTGCTCGGCGTCATCCAGGGGCAACGCTGGCTCAGCCGCAATCCTGCCTGGGGCCGGACCCTGGGCTGGGACGACGAGGAATTGCGTCATCAGCCGCCGACCTCGCTGGAGCACCCGGACGATCCGCCGGTATTTCCGCGCCTGGCCGCCCTGCGCCACGGCGAGGTGCTCAGCGATCTGCCCGGGCGCCTGCGCACCCGCGACGGTCACTGGCGCCACATGATGTGGAAGGCCACCGCCGATCACGACGGACGCATCTATGTCTTCGGTCGCGACGTCACCGTTGAGCACGACGCCGCCCTGGCCCTGCAGAACGCCGAGGCCGCGCTGCGCCAGGCGCAGAAGATGGAAGCCATCGGGCATCTCACCGGCGGCATCGCCCATGACTTCAACAACCTGCTCACCGGCATCAGCGGCTCCCTGGAATTGCTGCGCCGCCGCCTGGACCAGGGGCGCCACGACAACCTGCAGCGCTACCTGGACACCGCCGAGCAATCCGCCACCCGCGCCGCTGCCCTGACCCATCGCCTGCTGGCCTTCGCCCGTCGGCAGACGCTGGATCCGCGGCCGGTAGACGTCAATGACCTGATCCTGTCCCTGGAAGAACTCTTCCAGCGCACCCTGGGCGAACGCATCAGCCTGGGCAGCAGCCTCGCGCTGCAGTTGCCACCGGCGCGCACCGACACCAACCAGCTGGAGAACGCCCTGCTGAATCTGGTGATCAATGCTCGCGATGCCATGCCCGAAGGCGGCCAGCTGACCCTGGAAACCGCCCTCGATCACCTCACCGACCTGGCCGCCGAGCATGACCTGCCGCCGGGCGATTACGTACGCCTGACCATCGCCGACACCGGCAGCGGCATGCCGGCCGAGGTGGTGGATCGCGCCTTCGATCCCTTCTTCACCACCAAGCCCATTGGCCAGGGCACCGGCCTGGGTCTGTCGATGCTCTATGGCTTCATCAAGCAGTCGGGTGGCCATGTGACCCTGGAGAGCGAATTGGGTAGTGGCACTCGCGTCAGCCTCTGGCTGCCCTGCGCCCCGCCCGAGCGGCCGGCGGCGAGCGACACGCCCCAGCCGGCCATCGCCCAGAGCCGGGGCGAACGCCTGCTGCTGGTGGAAGACGATGTTTCGGTGCGATTGCTGCTACGTGAGATGCTTACCGAGCTGGGCTATCGCGTGCGCACCGCCGCCAGTGCCTCGGCGGCGCTGACCCTGGTCGACGGCGATCTGCCCTGTGACCTGCTGATCACCGACCTCGGCCTGCCGGATCTCGACGGTGCCGAGCTGGCAGGGCGTCTGCGCGAGCGCTGGCCGGAGCTGCCGGTGCTGTTCGTCAGCGGTCACGCCGAGCGGCCGACCCCGAATGGCGAGCTCTCGCTGGCCAAGCCGTTCCAGATCGATGCGCTGGCGCGGTTGCTGCGCCAGCTGCTCGACTGACCTAGGGCCTAGGGCCGGAAGACCTTGCCGGTCACCAGGTCGCGAATCACGCTGGGATTCTTGCGCCCACCCAGTTCGCCCATGAGGATGCCGTCCAGGTTATCGGGAAAGTACTGCTGGACCCGCAGCCGGGTGCGCGCGGCCGGGCGCCCGGCGGGATTGGCCGAGGTGGAGATCAGCGGCCCGGTCAGGGCGCAGAGTTCGCCCACCAGGGGATGCTCGGAGACCCGCAACGCCACGGTGGCGTGGGCGCCGGTCACCCAGCCGGGCAGGCGATTGTGGTGCGGCACCAGCCAGGTGTTGGGTCCTGGCCAGGTGCTGGCCAGCTTGGCCAGGGAGGCCTCGGGCAGATCGTGGAGCAGGAAGTCGAACTGGCGGATGTTGTCGGCCACCAGGATCAGACCCTTTTCCAGCGGCCGCCGCTTGAGCATCAGCAGGCGATAGACCGCGGCCTGATCCCAGGGATCGCAGCCCAGGCCCCAGACGGCCTCGGTAGGGTAGGCCAGGACGCCCCCCTCGCGCACGATTCGCGCCGCCTGCCGCACTCGCCAGCTGTTATGCATCGCCTAGCCTCCGCCAAATCCCTGAAGTCTACCCGAGCGCGCTGCCGATACCAGTCATCCGCCGTTAGCCGAGCCGACTCCAGCTGCCCTGCTGCGCCACCACCCGGCCTTCCAGCTCCAGCTCGGTCAGCTGGACCAGGACCTCCGGCAGCGACAGGCCGCAGAGCCGCGCCAGCTCTTCGCTGTTGAGCGGTCCGGCGGTCAGGTGGCGCAGCAGGGGATGATCCTCCACTGCCGCGGTCGCGGCGAGCGGGGCCAGGCTGCGCCAGCCCTGCAGGGCGTCGAGGATGTGTTCCACGCTCTCCACCAGTTGCGCGCCCTCGCGGATCAGCTGATGACAGCCGCGGGCGCCGGGATGATGGATGGAGCCGGGCAGGGCGAACACCTCGCGGCCCTGCTCGGCGGCCAGTCGCGCGGTGATCAGCGAACCGCTGGAGGGACTGGCCTCCACCACCAGGGTACCCAGGCTGAGACCGCTGATGATCCGGTTGCGCCGCGGGAAGTTGGCGGCCTGGGGGGTGCAGTCCAGCGGCAACTCCGAAACCAGCGCGCCACCCTCGGCTAGCAGGCGCCGGGCAAGACCCAGGTGCCGGCGCGGATAGAGCTGCCGCAAGCCGGTGCCCAGCACGGCGACCGTGCCGCCGCCGGCCTCCAGGGCGCCCTGATGCGCGGCGCCATCGATGCCCAGCGCCAGGCCACTGGTGATGCAGAAGCCGGCCGCGGCCAGGCTGTGGGCGAAACGCCGGGCATTGTCCAGCCCCTGGGCACTGGCCTGGCGACTGCCGACCAGGGCGAGTTGCGGCCGTTCGAGCAACGCGACCTGTCCTTCGACGAACAGCAGCGGCGGTGGATCGGCGATCTCGGCCAGCAACGCCGGATAGCGCTCGTCAGCCAGGCAGAGCAGGTGGCGTTCGGGGCCGTCCAGCCAGGCCAGGGCCTGAGCGACCCGCTCGCGGGTCGCCGGGCTGCGACGGGCATCCGCGGCCACCGCCGGCAGGCGCAGGGCGCGCCAGGCCGAAGCGGGGGCACTGAGGGCGGCAGCGGCGCTGCCAAAGGCATCCAGCAGCAGGCGCTGGCGCACCGCGCCGAGTTCCGGCAGGGCATGCAGGCGAAGCCGGGCGTCCAGCTCGGCAGGGGAGAAGCTGGCCATGGTGTCGTCCTTGAGGGTTGGCCAGTCGCCGTCCTGGCGACCCGAAGGGGTAGCGGTTAGGGGTTGCGCACCTTGTCCATGATTTCCAGCTGGCGGGTGGCGGTCAGGATCAGGCCGTAGCTGATCTTGTCGTAGGTGCGAAACACCATCAGCAGGCCGGCGCGCTCGTCGGGGATCTTCACCAGCTCGCCGGTGATGCGATCGCGCACCGTCTCGCCGGTCTTGTTGACCGCCAGCACATTGCCTTCGGTCAGGCCATCGCGGGTACCCTTGTTCAGGGTCACCACATCGAACTGACCGACCTGAGTGACGCCACGGGGCACGTCGAGGATCAGGCCGCTGATGTCACGCGCCGGCGCGCTGGGCATGAAGGTGGAATTCACCAGCCGCTCCTCGGTGGGGAACAGCCGGTCGCCCAGGCGGACCTCCTGGGTGGTGCGGGTCAGCCGCAGGGTGGCGATGTCGCCTTCCTGGGTAACCAGATCGGCGCTGCCGATGAAGTCGCCGTTGATGCCGAGGAAGGCACCGGTCTTGGGATCGACATAGGTCTTGCCCTGGCGATAGATGCCATAGGCCGAGACGCCCGGTTGCAGCTTGCCGCGCACATAGATGCGATCGCCAGCGCCGCTCACCACGCGCTCGGCGTTGCCGGCCACCACATAGGGCGCCGCCTGGAATTGTTCGGCAGAATCGATGGCGCGATTCTGCAGCAGGAAGCTGTTGACCGCTTCCAGCGGAATGGCCGGGATGGCTTCGGCGATGGGCGTGCTGCGCACCGTGGGTGACAGCTTGACCGTGCCGCGCGAGGCGCCGCGGTTGAGCTGCAGGCGCGGCTGGCCGTCGACATAGCTCAGCATCAGGGTATCGCCGGGATAGATGAGATGGGGATTCTTGATCTGCGGATTGGCCTGCCAGATCTCCGGCCATTCCCAGGGTTTGCTGAGGAATCTGGCGGAGATGTCCCAGAGGGTATCGCCGCGGACCACGGTGTAGCTTTCCGGGTGATCCTGTCGCAGGGTGACCGCCGCATACGCCGACTGCAGGGCGCCCGCTGCAACCAGCGCCAGGGCGAACAAAGATTTCCTCATGCGTCGAATCCCTTTACACTTAGCTTTGAAGAACCGTCTTCACGCAAACGTCGGGGAATCGCCCCAGTCGTGCCCTGATCGCCACCTTTGTCGGCACCGGGCGGCGCAGGTGCCCATCCCCGTCGACCGACGTCATCCACCCTTCGGGACCAGCCCGAGCCGGGTGGAGACAACGCTGCGGCATCTTAGCAGCGCCCCTTGACTGTATTCCACAAGTGCCCTCAACGCCATGGCGATCCTAGACATCCTCGAATTTCCCGATCCCCGCCTGCGCACCGTCGCCAAGCCCATCGACACGGTGGACGACGCCCTGCGCCAGACCATCGACGACATGTTCGAGACCATGTACGAAGCGCCCGGCATCGGTCTGGCCGCCACCCAGGTCAACGTCCATCGTCGCCTGGTGGTGATCGACGTCAGCGAAGACAAGAGCGAGCCGCTGGTCTTCATCAATCCCGAGGCCGAGCCGCTCACCCAGGAACTGGGCGAGTACCAGGAAGGCTGCCTGTCGATCCCCGGTTTCTACGAAAAGGTCTGCCGCCCCGAGCGCGTCCGGGTCAAGGCCCTGGACCGCGACGGCAAGCCCTTCGAACTGGAATGCGACGGCCTGCTGGCGGTATGCATCCAGCACGAGATCGATCACCTCGACGGCAAGCTGTTCGTCGACTATCTGTCGCCGCTCAAGCGCGATCGCATCAAGAAGAAGCTCGAAAAGCAGCAGCGCCACAAGGCCTGATCGCCCTGGCGGACGGCGTCATCGGCGTCCGCCGCTCGCCCTTTCCGCCAGGTCCGCCATGTCCAGATCCCTTCGCCTCGTCTTCGCCGGAACCCCGGAATTCGCCGCCGTGCACCTGCAGGCGCTGATCGACGCCGGTTATCCCATCGCCGCCGTCTATACCCAGCCGGATCGCCCCGCCGGGCGTGGCCAGAAACTGGCCATGAGTCCAGTCAAGCAGCTGGCGCTGAGCCACGGCATCCCCGTGCAGCAGCCGCTGACCCTGCGCGATCCCGCCGCCCAGGCCACCCTGGCGGCGCTGGAACCCGATCTGCTGGTGGTGGTGGCCTACGGCCTGATCCTGCCCCAGGCGGTGCTCGACATCCCGCGCCTGGGCTGTATCAACAGCCATGCCTCGCTGCTGCCGCGCTGGCGCGGCGCCGCGCCCATCCAGCGCGCCCTGGAGGCCGGCGATGCCGAGTCCGGGGTCACCGTGATGCGCATGGAAGCCGGTCTGGATACCGGGCCGATGCTAAGCAAGGTGACCACGCCGCTGACCGCCACGGACACCGGAGGCAGCCTGCACGATCGCCTGGCCGCCCTGGGCGCCGCCGCCGTGGTCCAGGCCCTGCCGGGTCTGGCCGACGGCAGTCTGCCGGGCGAGGTGCAGGACGACAACCTGGCCACCTACGCCCACAAGCTCAACAAGGACGAGGCCCGGCTGGACTGGGGTCGTCCGGCGGCGGAGCTGGAGCGCCGTATCCGCGCCTTCGATCCCTGGCCGCTGTGCCACACCGCCCTGGCCGGCGAGCCACTCAAGGTCTGGGCCGCGGAACTCGCCGAAGGGCAGGGCGTGGCGGGCATGGTGCTGGATGCCGATCGCTCCGGCCTGCTGGTCGCCTGCGGTGAAGGTGCCCTGCGCCTGACCCGCCTGCAGCTGCCCGGTGGCAAGCCACTGGGCTTCGCCGATCTCTATAACGCCCGTCGCGAGCGCTTCGCCCCCGGTCAGGTGCTGGGTCTATGAATCCGCGACTGGCAGCTACCCGCGCCCTGGCGGCGGTCCTTGCCGGACGTGCCTCCCTGGGCAGCAGCCTGCCCGAGCAACTGGCCAAGGTCGATCCGCGTGACCGCGCCCTGGCCCAGGATCTGGCCTTCGGCACCGCCCGCTGGCAGCCGCGCCTGTCGCTGCTGGCGGAAAAGCTCATGGAAAAACCCTTCAAGGCCGGCGACCGCGATCTCGAAGCCCTGCTGCTGATCGGGCTCTACCAGCTGTTCCATACCCGCATCCCGGCCCATGCCGCCATCGGCGAGACGGTAGGCTGCGTCGACAAGCTGAAGAAATCCTCGGCCAAGGGTCTGCTCAATGCCGTGCTGCGCCGCGCCCAGCGTGAATACGACAGCCTGCTGCCAGGCCTGGAGCATGATCCGGCCGCGCGCCTGGCCCATCCACGCTGGCTGCAGAAGACGCTCAAGGCACGCTGGCCGGAGCAGTGGGAAGCCGTCGCCACCGCCAACAACCTGCATCCGCCGCTGATTCTCAGGGTCAATCGCCGTCAAGGCAGTCGCGACAGCTATCTGGCCGAGCTGGCCGCCGCCGGCATCGAGGCCGTGCCCTGCGCCTTCAGCGCCGACGGCATCCGCCTGCTGCAGCCCCAGGACGTCACCGTCCTGCCGGGCTTTGCCACGGGGCGTCTCAGCGTGCAGGACGAAGCCGCGCAGCTGGCCGCCGAACTCCTCGAGCTGGCACCCGGCCAGCGGGTGCTGGACGCCTGTGCCGCGCCCGGTGGCAAGACCTGCCACCTGCTGGAACGCGAACCGGGACTGGCCGAGGTGGTGGCGCTGGACGCCGATGCCGGCCGTCTGCAGCGGGTCGAGCAGAATCTGGCCCGCCTGGGCCTTACCGCCCGCACCCTGGCCGCCGACGGCCGCGCCGTGGCCGACTGGTGGGACGGCACGCCCTTCCAGCGCATCCTGCTGGATGCCCCCTGCAGCGCCACCGGGGTGATCCGCCGCCATCCGGACATCAAGCTGACCCGCCAGGCCAGCGACATCGCACCCCTGGTGCAACTGCAGGGCGAATTGCTGGACGCCCTCTGGCCGACGCTGGAGGTGGGCGGCATCCTGGTCTATGCCACCTGCTCGGTGTTGCCGGAAGAAAACAGCGACAACCTCGCCGCCTTTCTCGTTCGCACCTCGGGCGCCCGCGAACTGGACATTCCCGCCCCCTGGGGCCTTGCCCAACCCCATGGCCGCCAGCTCCTGCCGCAACCCGAAGGCCACGACGGCTTCTATTACTGCAAGCTGATCAAGATCGCCAAGTAGGAATCCCACCATGCTCGAATCCCTGGAGAAGATGCTCGCCCGCGGCCAGGACAACGCCCTGCTCAGATTCGGTCTGGGCAAGGGCTATCTGGATGCCGGGGAGCCCGCGCGGGCGATCGAGCACCTGGCGCGCTGCGTCGAATTCGATCCGGCCTATTCGGCGGCCTGGAAGCTGCTGGGCAAGGCCCATGAGGGGAGTGGCGACCTGGCCAGCGCCGAGGCGGCCTGGATCCAGGGTCTGCAGGCGGCGCAAGCCAAGGGCGACAAGCAGGCGGAAAAGGAGATGACGGTGTTTCTCAAGCGCCTGGCGCGCCGCGCTCAGTCGTGATCGCGCAGGAACCTGAGGCCCGCGCCGTCAGCGTCGGTGCGCATGACTTCCATGGTCACCTTGGGCGCCTCGATCGGCAGGTCGAGTACCTGGCCGACCACGCGGGTGCCCTGCGGTAGCCGGGTCAGCTCGGGATGCACCACATAGACGCCACCATCGGACAGGTCGCGGGTCTCACCGACGATCTCGCCATCCGGATAGGCGATCCACAGCCGGCACTTGAGTGGGGTACGGGTATGTTGGCGCTGATCGCGCGAATTCATCACCTGACTCCCTGGCTTGGGCGTTCCCTAGAGGTCCGGACAGCTTCCGGCAAAGCCCAGCGGCTGTCAGCCGCGCGCCGACCGAACGGTCCTGGCGAAGCGCCGAGCGATAGGTCGTAGGACCACCGCCTGCCCCTCAGCGCCCGGGCAGGACCTGGGCGAGAGACCTCAGTACCACTTCTCCTCGCCATCCGGGCGATTCTTGAACCTCTTCATGCTCCACATGTACTGGGTCGGATAGCGCCGTACGTAGCCGGCCAGCACTTCGCTCATGGCGGCCACCGAGACCTCCGGATCCGGGTCGTACATGGCTGGCGGCGCGGCCTCCAGGATCACCTTGTAGCCGCTGCCGTTTGCCAGGCGCACGGCATGGAAGAACACGCCGCGGGCCTTGCCGCGCGCCAGCAGCGAAGGCACGAACTTGCTGGTCAGGGCGGTGGTGCCGAGGAAGGGCACGAAGAGCCCGGCGCTGCGACTCGGCTCGGGATCGGCCGGAATCCCCACGGCGCCGCCGCGTCGGACTTCCTTGATCACGCTGATGATGCCTTCCGGGGTGGAGGGCGCCACGCGGTTGCCCAGCTGGACCCGCTGGCGCTTGAGCAGGTCGTCCACCGCCTTCAGCTTGGGCGGCCGATAGAAGATGATCGGCTTGGCATGGGAGCAATAGAAGTGGTTGAGCAACTCCCAGTTGCCCAGGTGGCTGGTGATGCCCACCACGCCATCGCCGGACGCCAGAGCCTCCTGCAGGACGTCCATGCCTTCCACCTCGCGCACCAGGCGCAGGGAACGCTGGGGCGACCAGATCCAGGCGCAGGCGCTCTCGGTCAGGGTCTTGCCGATGCCGCGCAGGCACTCGCGTGACAGCCGCTCCAGGCCGGCGGCGTCGAGCTCGGGAAAACAGTGGGCGAGGTTGATGCGGGTAACCTTGCTGGCGCGGGTCGGCAGCTTCCACATGCACCAGCCGATGAATCCACCCAGGCGCTGGACCAATGGCCAGGGCAGCAGAGCGAAAAGGCGCAGGAAGGCGATCATCAGCGCGCCTTTGAATCTTTCCAAAAGAGGGACTCCTGTCTGAATGCGCCGACAGTTTAGCGTCTACAAGTCCCGGAAACGTTAAGAAAGCGTAAGGTTCGCGCCAACTGACGCCTATACATTCGAATTTTCCTGCAGTTCTGCCGACGAGGACGCCAATTGGGCATGGCGGTCGCAATCGAGGGTATGGTCCATCACCAGGCCCATGGCCTGCATGAAGGCATAGCAGATGGTCGGCCCGACAAAGGTGAAACCGGCCCGCTTGAGCGCCTTGCTCATGGCCTCGGCTTCCGGGGTGATCGCCGGCACCTCCTGGCGATCGCGAAAGTGATTGATCCTGGGCGCACCACCGACAAAGGACCACAGCCAGCCGGAAGGGTCTTCGAGTCTCAGCCAGGCCTGGGCATTCTGACGAGCGGCGCGCAGCTTGGCGCCATTGCGGATGATGCCCGGGTCCTGCATCAGCACGGCGATCTCGGCATCGCTCAGCTGCGCCAGGCGCTGGGGATCGAAGCCGTGCAGCACCTGACGATAGCGCTCGCGCTTCTTCAGCACGGTGATCCACGACAGTCCGGCCTGGAAGCCTTCCAGCAGGAGGAATTCGAAGAGCACCGCCGGATCGCGCTGGGGCACGCCCCATTCATGGTCGTGATACTCGATGTACAGCGGATCGGCGGTGCACCAGAAACAACGCGGCATGGCGAAGGCTCGGACGGCGAGGGGAGACGTCACCTTAGCGCAGTTGGCCGCCAGCGGAGGCGAGTCATAACGGCCTCTGGAATGGGTAGCACGGCGAATGCGCTGAACGCACGTTTCTAACAGACTGCAGGCGCTGCTACCGTAGCAGCAGCTACCTATATCGCGGCCATGGGCCGTTCCTACAGGCCAACCCGTACCTGTAGGAGCGGCCCATGGCCGCGATAAAGCGCGCAGCCGGTCATCTCTGCCCAATACCGCCAGGCAGCCCTAATCCGCCCATGCGGCCACCCCCGGCTTTCAGCTATACTCCCCGGCTTTTCGTCGCAGCCGAACGGGTATCTTTCGTGAGCCAGTCCAAGCCCACCGTGCGCACCTTCCAAGACTTGATCCTGGCCTTGCAGCAATACTGGGCCGAGCAGGGCTGCGTGGTACTCCAGCCCTATGACATGGAAGTCGGCGCCGGTACCTTCCACACCGCCACCTTCCTGCGCGCCATCGGTCCCGAGACCTGGAACGCCGCCTATGTGCAGCCCAGCCGCCGCCCCACCGACGGCCGCTATGGCGAGAACCCCAACCGCCTGCAGCACTACTACCAGTTCCAGGTGGTCCTCAAGCCCAATCCGGACAACTTCCAGGAGCTCTACCTTGGCTCCCTGGCCGCCATCGGCCTGGATCCGCTGGTGCACGACGTGCGCTTCGTCGAGGACAACTGGGAATCGCCCACCCTGGGCGCCTGGGGTCTCGGCTGGGAAGTCTGGCTCAACGGCATGGAAGTCACCCAGTTCACCTACTTCCAGCAGGCGGGCGGTATCGAGTGCTATCCGGTGACCGGCGAGATCACCTATGGCCTGGAACGCCTGGCCATGTACCTGCAGGGCGTGGACTCGGTCTACGACCTGATCTGGGCCGACGGCCCCTTCGGCACCGTGACCTACGGCGACGTCTTCCACCAGAACGAAGTGGAGCAGAGCACCTACAACTTCGAGCACGCCAATGTGCCCAAGCTGTTCGAACTGTTCGACTTCTACGAGTCCGAGGCCAATCGCCTGATCGCCCTGGACCTGCCGCTGCCCACCTACGAGATGGTGCTCAAGGCCTCCCACACCTTCAACCTGCTGGACGCCCGCCGCGCCATCTCGGTGACCGAGCGCCAGCGTTACATCCTGCGCGTGCGCACCCTGGCGCGCAGCGTCGCCCAGGGCTACTTCAAGGCCCGGGCCCGGCTGGGCTTCCCGCTGGCCAGCCCCGCGCTGCGTGACGAGATCCTGGGTCGCGACGATGTCCAGGCGCTGCTCAAGGAGGGCGAATGATGAGCACCACTCTGGATTTCCTGGTCGAACTGGGTACCGAAGAACTTCCACCCAAGGCGCTCAAGACCCTGGGGGACAGCTTTCTCGCCGGTATCGAGAAGGGCCTCAAGCAGGCCGGTCTCGGCTATGCCGGCGCCCGCGCCTATGCCGCGCCGCGCCGCCTGGCCGTGCTGGTCGAAGCCCTGCAGACCCAGCAGCCCGAGCGGAGCGTCAACCTGGACGGCCCGCCGCTGCAGGCCGCCTTTGGCGCCGATGGCCAGCCGACCCAGGCGGCCCTGGGCTTCGCCCGCAAGTGTGGCGTCGACATCAGTGCCATCGATCGCAGCGGCCCCAAGCTGAGATTCTCCCAGAGCATTCCTGGGCAGCCGGCGGCCAGCCTGCTGCCCGGCATCGTCGAAGCCTCCCTGGCCGAGCTGCCGATTCCCAAGCGCATGCGCTGGGCCGCCCGCCGCGAGGAATTCGTCCGTCCCACCCAGTGGCTGGTGATGCTGCTGGGTGACGAGGTCATCGACTGCGAGATCCTCACCCGCCGTGCCGGCCGTGAGTCCCGCGGCCATCGCTTCCACCATCCCGACGCCGTGCGCATCAGCGCCCCGGCCCACTACGCCGCCGATCTGCGCGCCGCCCATGTGCTGGCCGACTTCGCCGAGCGCCGCCAGCTCATCGAATCCCGCGTAGCCGAACTGGCCGCGGCGGAGCAGGGCAGCGCCGTGGTGCCGCCTGCGCTGCTGGACGAGGTGACCGCCCTGGTGGAATGGCCGGTGCCCCTGGTCTGCGCCTTCGAGGAACGTTTCCTCGAGGTGCCCCAGGAAGCCCTGATCACCACCATGCAGGACAACCAGAAGTACTTCTGCCTGCTGGACGCCCAGGGCAGGCTGCTGCCGCGCTTCATCACCGTGGCCAACCTGGAAAGCAAGGATCCGGCGCAGATCGTCAGCGGCAACGAGAAGGTGGTCCGCCCCCGCCTCACCGACGCCGAGTTCTTCTTCAAGCAGGACCAGAAGCAACCGCTGGAAAGCTTCAACGAGCGCCTCAAGAACGTGGTCTTCCAGGCCCAGCTCGGCAGCGTCTACGACAAGGCCCAGCGCGTCGCCGCCCTGGCCGCCTTTATCGCCGAGCGTATCGGCGGTGATGCCGAGCGCGCCCAGCGTGCCGGCGTCCTCGCCAAGTGTGACCTGGCCACCGAGATGGTCGGCGAATTCCCCGAGATGCAGGGCATCGCCGGCTACTACTACGCCAAAAAAGGCGGCGAGGCCGAAGACGTGGCCCTGGCGCTCAACGAGCAGTACATGCCGCGCGGTGCTGGCGCCGAGGTGCCGCAGACCCTGACCGGCGCGGCCGTGGCCTTGGCCGACAAGCTCGACACCCTGGTCGGCATCTTCGGTATCGGCATGCTGCCCACCGGCAGCAAGGATCCCTTCGCCCTGCGCCGTCAGGCCCTGGGTGTGCTGCGCATCCTCATCGAGAAGGGCCTGGAGCTGGATCTGCCAGCCGCCGTCGCCTTCGCCATCGCCGGCTATGGCGAGCGGGTCAAGGCTGCCGGCCTGCAGGAGCAGGTGCTGGACTTCGTCTTCGACCGTCTGCGTGCCCGCTACGAGGACGAGGGCGTCGACACCGCGGCCTACCTGGCGGTACGCGCCCTGCGTCCGGCCTCGGCGCTGGACTTCGACCAGCGCGTGCAGGCCGTGCAGGCCTTCCGTCGCCTGCCCGAGGCCGAGGCCCTGGCCGCCGCCAACAAGCGCGTCTCCAACCTGCTCGGCAAGTTCGAAGGTCAGGTCGCCGCCCAGGCCGATGCCGCCCTGTTCGAGACCGACGCCGAGCGCACCCTGGCCGCCGCCATCGCCGAGGCCGAGCGGGATGCCGCGCCCCTGGCCGAAGCCCGTCGCTATGGCGCAGCCCTGGAGCGCCTGGCCAGTCTGCGCGCGCCGGTGGATGCCTTCTTCGACGAGGTGTTGGTCAACGCCGAGGACGAGCGTGTCCGCGCCAATCGCTATGCGCTGCTCGCTCACCTGCGTGGCCTGTTCCTCGGTATCGCCGACATCTCGGTGCTGGGCTAGGGCATGAAACTGATCGTGCTGGACCGCGACGGCGTCATCAATGTCGATTCCGATGACTACGTACGCAGCGCCGCGCAGTGGCAACCGCTGCCCGGTAGCCTGGCGGCCATCGCCCGGCTGAACCGGGCCGGTTGGCAGGTGGCCGTGGCCACCAACCAGTCCGGCCTGGCGCGCGGTTACTTCACTGAAGACGACCTGGCGGCCATGCACGAGAAACTGCAGCGGCTGCTGGCGGAGGAGGGCGGTCGGGTCGACCTGATCCTCCACTGCCCCCATGGCCCGGAAGCCGGCTGCGACTGCCGCAAGCCGCTGCCCGGCCTGTTTCGCGCCATCGCCCACTACTATGGCCGTACCGACCTGGGCGGTGTCCCGGTGGTGGGCGACAGCCTGCGCGATCTGGAAGCCGGCATGGCCCTTGGTTGCACGCCCTACCTGGTGCGTACCGGCAAGGGCGAGCGCACCCTGGCCAAGCCTTTGCCATCCGCTACCCGGGTCTTCGCCGACCTGGCGGCGGTGGCTGATCATCTGCTCGAGGAAGCGCCCTGATGCGGCTCTTGCGTACCCTGTTGTTCTATGTGCTGCTGGGGACCAGCGGCATCCTCTGGTCCTGCGTCAGCCTGCTGATCGCGCCCTTCCTAGCCCATCGCGCCCGCTATCGGCTGGTAGTCAAGGCCTGGACCGGTTTCGCCGTCTGGCTGGCCAAGGTCATCTGCGGCATCCGCTACGAGATCGACGGCCTGGAAAACGTCCCGGCGCAGCCCTGCGTGATCGTGGCCAACCACCAGAGCACCTGGGAAACCTTCTTTTTGTCCGCCCAGTTCGAGCCCACCTCCCAGGTGATCAAGCGCGAATTGCTCAGGATTCCCTTCTTTGGCTGGGCCTTTTCGCTGCTCAAGCCCATCGCCATCGACCGTGACAACGGCAAACTGGCCCTGCAGCAGCTGACCGAACAGGGCGGCCGTTATCTCGCCCAGGGCTGCTGGGTACTGATCTTTCCCCAGGGCACCCGCATCGATTACGGCCAGATGGGCAAGTTCTCCCGCGGTGGCGCCGCCCTGGCCTGCAGCCTCAACGTGCCCATCCTGCCCATCGCCCACGATGCCGGCGCCTACTGGCCCAATCGCTCCTGGATCAAGTCGCCGGGGACCATCAAGGTCAGCATCGGCCCGCTGCTCCATCCCCAGGGCCAGGATCCCCGCGCCATCGTCGATCTCAATAATCGCTGCTTCGCCTTCATCGAGCAGGCCCTGGCCCCCAAGCCCGATGCCGACCCGGCCGAGCGCTGCGTAGCCTGAGCGCCAGGCCGCAAGGCCTGGCTGTTTCCACCTCTTTTCCTCCCTTTTCCCACAGACTTATCCACAGGCTTTGCTGGGCTTTTCGCGCATCCGAATTTTGGGCTGCTAGCGCGGATTGACCGTCATCCACAAGTACCGACAAGCTTATTCCCAGGCTTATCCACAGGAACGTCCTTTATATCCTGTGTCTCTATGCCGCATGGCACGGCCCCTTTACGGATATTTTCGGCGTTGATCAAAAGCGGCTGAGGAAAACTATCCACAAAACCTTCGGCTATAAGATGAACGGCGTTGGTTGTCGTGGAACGAAACGGCACGACTCTCTAGCCAGAATGTTTTCCACAAAAAAGCCCCGCATGGCGGGGCTTGTGCATAACCGCAGTCGATCAGACGTCGAGGTTCGATACCGCCAGGGCGTTGCTCTCGATGAAGTCGCGACGCGGCTCCACGTGATCGCCCATCAGGGTATTGAAGATCTGATCGGCAGCCACGGCATCCTCGATGGTGACCTGCAGCATGCGCCGCACGTTCGGGTCCATGGTGGTTTCCCACAGCTGATCCGGATTCATCTCACCCAGGCCCTTGTAGCGCTGGATGTTGAATCTCTTGCTGGTTTCGTTCATCAGCCATTCCCAGGCTTCCTTGAAGGTGCTGACCGGGCGACGGCGTTCACCGCGCTTGGCATAGGCGCCTTCTTCCAGCAGGTTGTCCAGCTGGGCGGCCAGCTCGGTCACCAGGCGGTAATCGTTGCTGCCGAAGAAATCCCGGTTGAAGGTGACGTAGCTGGACAGGCCATGGGCGCGGGTTTCCACCTCTGGTAGCCATAGGCCTCGCTCGCGGTCCTCGCGCAAGCTGACGCGGTAGGTAGTGCCAGAGCGTTCGGAGGTCTGCAGGCGTGCGCTAAGGCCTTCCAGCCACTGACGCATCGCCGCTTCATCAGCCAGCTGATCGACACCGACCCGCGGCAGGTACAGCAGGTGTTCGCTGACGGCGGCCGGATACAGCCGCGACAGGCGCTTGAAGGTCTTCATCACCTGGCGATAGCTGTTCACCAGCTTCTCGAGTTCCACGCCGGACAGGCCCGGGGCATTCTCGTTGACGTGGAGGCTAGCCTCTTCCAGGGCGGTCTGGGTCAGGTATTCCTCCATCGCCTCGTCGTCCTTGATGTACTGCTCCTGCTTGCCACGCTTCACCTTGTACAGCGGCGGCTGGGCGATGTAGATGTAGCCCCGCTCGATCAGCAGCGGCATCTGGCGGAAGAAGAAGGTCAGCAGCAGGGTACGGATGTGCGAACCGTCCACATCGGCATCGGTCATGATGATGATGTTGTGGTAGCGCAGCTTGTCGATGTTGAATTCTTCGCGGCCGATGCCGCAGCCCAGTGCGGTAATCAGGGTGCCCACTTCCTGGGAGGAGAGCATCTTGTCGAAGCGCGCCTTCTCCACGTTGAGGATCTTGCCCTTGAGCGGCAGGATCGCCTGGGTGCGCCGGTTGCGGCCCTGCTTGGCCGAACCACCGGCGGAGTCACCCTCGACGATGTAGAGTTCGGACAGCGCCGGGTCCTTCTCCTGGCAGTCCGCCAGCTTGCCCGGCAGGCCGGCGATATCCAGGGCGCCCTTGCGGCGGGTCATCTCGCGCGCCTTGCGCGCCGCTTCCCGGGCCCGGGCCGCGTCGATCATCTTGCCGACAACCGCCTTGGCTTCGTTGGGGTTCTCCAGCAGGAAGTCGGAGAAGTGCTTGCCCATCTCCTGTTCCACCGCGGTCTTCACCTCGGAAGAGACCAGCTTGTCCTTGGTCTGGGAGGAGAACTTGGGATCCGGCACCTTGACCGAGATGATGGCGGTCAGGCCTTCACGGGCGTCGTCACCGGTGGTGGCCACCTTGAACTTCTTGGCCAGACCCTCGGCCTCGATGTAGCTGTTCAGGTTGCGTGTCAGCGCCGAGCGAAAGCCCGCCAGGTGGGTGCCGCCATCGCGCTGGGGAATGTTGTTGGTGAAGCAGAGGATGTTCTCGTTGAAGCTGTCGTTCCACTGCAGTGCCACTTCCACGCCGACGCCATCGTCTTCGCGCTGCACCTGGAAGTGGAATACCTCGTTCACCGCGGTCTTGTTGGTGTTCAGGTAGTCGACGAAGGCACGCAGGCCGCCCTCGTACTTGAACAGCTCTTCCTTGCCACTGCGCTCGTCGCGCAGGACGATGCCGACGCCGGAGTTGAGGAAGGACAGTTCGCGAATCCGCTTGGCCAGGATGTCCCAGCTGAACTGGATGTTGTTGAAGGTCTCGGCGGACGGCTTGAAATGCACCTGGGTACCGGTGGTGTCGGTCTCGCCGATCACTGCCAGCGGCGCCTGGGGTACGCCGTGCACATAGACCTGCTCCCACAGCTGGCCAGCGCGGCGAATGGTCAGCCGCAGCTCCTCGGACAGGGCGTTCACCACCGAGACACCCACGCCGTGCAGGCCGCCGGACACCTTGTAGGTGTTGTCGTCGAACTTACCGCCGGCGTGCAGCACGGTCATGATGACCTCGGCCGCCGAGACGCCTTCCTCTTTGTGGATGTCCACCGGGATGCCGCGGCCGTTGTCGCGCACGGTGATGGATTCATCCATGTGGATGGTGATGCTGATCTCGCTGCAGAAGCCGGCCAGGGCCTCGTCGATGGAGTTGTCCACCACCTCGAAGACCATGTGGTGCAGGCCGGTGCCGTCATCGGTGTCGCCGATGTACATGCCGGGGCGCTTGCGCACGGCATCCAGTCCCTTCAGCACCTTGATGCTGGAAGAGTCGTAGGTATTGGTCTCGCTCATGCTTGGCTCCCGCTAGTGTGGGTCTGCTTGATATGGCCGTGTTCCACGTGAAACACGCTGACCTCTGTCTCCGGCCGCCAGGCGGCCTGTAGCGTCTCGCGCTCGACACAGGTGATGAAGACTTGGCACTCCAGTGCCTCCAGCAGCCGGCACAAGGCCAGCCGGTGTCCCTCGTCCAGTTCCGAGGGCAGGTCGTCGATGAGATAGACGCACTGGCCCCGCTTGACCTGGTTGACCAATCGCCCCTGGGCGATGCGCAGTGCGCACACCACCAGCTTCTGCTGGCCGCGCGACAGGATGTCCGCCGCGTTGTGATTGCCGATGCGGATGCGCAGGTCGGCGCGCTGGGGCCCGGCCTGGGTATGTCCCAGCTGCAGATCCCGCGGCAGACTGTCCGCCAGCACCTCGCGCAGATCGCGCTCGCGGTCCCAGCCGCGGTAGTAGCTCAGGGTCAGGCCATCGAGCTGGATCAGCTCGGCCAGTACCGCGGTGAATTCCGGCTTCAGTCGCTGGATATAGGCCTGGCGAAAGCCATCGATCTCGGTGCTGGCCAGGGCCAGTTCCTGATCCCAGGCGGCCTGCGCCGCAGGGTCGATTTTACCACGTCTGAGCCAGTGATTTCGCTGCCTGAGCGCCTTTTGCAGACGTTGCCATAGCGGCAGAAATCGCTGTTCCTCGTGGAACACACCCCAGTCGAGAAATTGCCGCCTGATCTTGGGGCTGCCTTCGAGCAGCCGGAAGCCGTCGGGGTTGATCAACTGCAGCGGCAGCACCTCGGCCAGCTGCGCCGCGCTGCGGGCATTCTCGCCATTGATGCGAATCTGGTAGTCGCCGCCGCGCTCGCGCTGGATACCCAGGTTGCAGTCCTGGCCACCGGGCAGCCGCACCTGGCCAAACACCGTGCAACTGGCCTGCTCGTGCTGGATGACCGGCGCCAGCTTGGTGCTGCGAAAGGAGCGGGCCAGGCCCAGCAGGTGGATGGCTTCCAGCAGGCTGGTCTTGCCGCTGCCGTTGGCGCCATGCAGGAGGTTGACCCGGGGCGAGGGCTGAAGCGCGACCGCCTGCAGATTGCGCAGGCGGTCGGCGTTGAAGCGGATCAGCGTCATCGAGCGGCGATCAGAGGCGCATCGGCATCACGACATAGGAGGAGTCGTCGTTGCCCGCCTCCTGCAACAGCGCACTGCTGCTGGAATCGGACAGGGTGATACGCACCTGGTCGGTGGTCATCACGCCGAGCACGTCGAGCAGGTAGCTGACGTTGAAACCGATCTCCAGGCTGCCGCCGTCGTAGTCGACCTGCAGTTCTTCCTCGGCCTCTTCCTGCTCAGGGTTGTTGGCCTGGATCTTCATGAAGCCGTTTTCCAGCTGCAGGCGGATACCACGGTACTTCTCGTTGGAGAGAATGGCGGTGCGGCTGAAGGCTTCGCGCAGATGCTGGCGCTCGCCCAGTACCAGCTTGTCGCCATGCCGCGGCAGCACGCGCTCGTAGTCGGGGAACTTGCCGTCCACCAATTTGGAGGTAAAGGTGAAGTCGCCGGTGGTGGCGCGGATATGGTGCTGGCCCAGGACCACGTTGACCGGCTCTTCCGGCTCCGTGAGCAGGCGCGACAATTCCAGGATGCCCTTGCGCGGCACGATGACCTGGTGCTTCTCGGCCTGGTCGACGTCGGCCTCCAGCATGCACATGGCCAGGCGGTGACCATCGGTGGCCACGGCGCGCAGGCGCCCGGTGCTGGCTTCCAGCAGCATGCCATTGAGGTAGTAGCGCACGTCCTGCTGGGCCATGGCGAAGCCGGTGCGCTCGATCAGGCGGCGCAGGCGGCCCTGGGGAATGCTGAAGTTAAGCGAACCCGGACCTTCCTCCACGGTGGGGAAGTCGTTGGCCGGCAGGGTGGACAGGGTGAAACGGCTGCGTCCGGCGCGGATCAGCAGCTTCTGCTCCTCGGTGCGGATGTCGATCAGCGCATCCGGCTGCAGGCTCTTGCAGATGTCCATCAGCTTGCGCGCCGGCACAGTGATCTCGCCGGCTTCGGCGGCTTCTTCCAGATCGACCCGGCCAACCAGTTCGACCTCCAGGTCGGTACCGGTCAGCGAGAGGCGCTGCCCTTCCACGACCAGGAGTACGTTGGACAGCACCGGCAGCGTTTGCCGACGTTCCACGACACCGGCCACCAGCTGCAGCGGTTTCAACAGGGCTTCGCGTTGAATGGTGAAATGCATGGTCAGGTCCTTGCCAGGGCCGCGTCCGTCAGGTGGTCAGGGTACGCAGCAGGTTCTTGTAATCCTCGCGGATATCCGCGTCGGATTCCCGAAGTTCGGCGATCTTGCGACAGGCGTGCAACACCGTCGTGTGATCGCGTCCGCCAAAGGCGTCGCCGATTTCCGGCAGGCTGTGGTTGGTCAGTTCCTTGGACAGCGCCATGGCGACCTGCCGCGGCCGGGCGACCGAGCGCGAGCGGCGTTTGGACAGCAGATCGGCGATCTTGATCTTGTAGTACTCGGCCGCGGTGCGCTGGATGTTGTCGATGCTGACCAGCTTGTCCTGCAGCGCCAGCAGATCCTTCAGCGACTCGCGGATCAGCTCGATGGTGATGTCGCGGCCCATGAAGTGGGCATGGGCGATCACCCGCTTGAGCGCGCCTTCCAGTTCCCGCACGTTGGAGCGGATGCGCTGGGCAATGAAGAAGGCGGCGTCGTGGGGCAGGTCGACCTTGGCCTGGTCGGCCTTCTTCATCAGGATCGCCACCCGCGTCTCCAGCTCCGGCGGCTCCACGGCCACGGTGAGCCCCCAGCCGAAGCGCGACTTGAGCCGCTCTTCCAGGCCATCGATCTCCTTGGGATAGCGGTCGCTGGTGAGGATCACCTGTTGTCCACCTTCGAGCAGGGCATTGAAGGTGTGGAAAAACTCTTCCTGCGAACGCTCCTTGCGGGCGAAGAACTGGATGTCGTCGATCAGCAGCGCATCCACCGAGCGGTAGAAGCGCTTGAATTCGTTGATGGCGTTGAGCTGCAGCGCCTTGACCATGTCGGCGACGAAGCGCTCCGAATGCAGATAGACGATCTTGGCGTTCGGATTGCGCTTGAGCAGGTGGTTGCCCACCGCGTGCATCAGGTGGGTCTTGCCCAGACCCACGCCCCCATAGAGGAAGAGCGGGTTGTACCCGTGCTTGGGATTGTCCGCCACCTGCCAGGCCGCCGCGCGGGCCAGCTGGTTGGACTTGCCCTCGACGAAGTTCTCGAAGGTGAAGGTACGGTTCAGATAGCTGGTGTGCTTGAGCGCACCCTCCACCTGCACGGTACGTTCGGTCTTGACGACCGGCTCGTCGGCCAATTCCGCCGTCACGTCTTCCAGGGCGACGCCCGCGGTGACGATGTCCGACTGGATCGGTTGCGGGGCCTGCACCGGTGGTGGCAGCGGAGTGCTCTGGCTGCTCGGCGTCTGGACCGCGCGCGGCTTGTTACTGCGCTTGCTGCCGATCAGCAGGGACAGCACCGGGGCGATACCGTCGTCGGCATGCTCCTCGAGCAATTCGAGCAGGCGACCCAGGTATTTCTCGTTGACCCAGTCGAGCACGAAGCGGTTGGGCGCGAACACCCGCAGCTCATCCCCTTCCGCTTCCACCTGCAGTGGCCGGATCCAGGTATTGAATTGTTGCGAAGGCAGCTCGTCGCGCAGCACATCCACGCAACGTTGCCAGAGTTCGACCGACACAGCGTCTCCCAAGAACTGGAGCGGCCCGGACGGGCCATGAGCAAACGCCCATTGTATCCCTCCCCACCTGGGTTATCCACATGACTGCGCAGTTTCCCGGCAGATAGCCGCCTCAAGCGTCGCGACCGGGCGTATGACCGTCAGCACTGTGGATAAGGCCGTCTGACCTCTCTGGACATCCCGGGGTTTTTCTCTGTGGATAATCCGGCTGTGCGTAACAGCTCTGCTTATCCACAGCTCCTGGACAGCCTGACCACCTTCGGCACACCTGTTGAAAACAGACTTTCCGCTGCCGCTCCGACCAGGCTGGACCCGGGCTGCCACGTTCTATCCACAGAAAACCGCTGCACCATACATATTCACTTCAACAGTCTTTTAAAACCTTCTGACCTGTTGATTTTATTTACGCGCTCGTCTGCCAGCCGGTGCTGGTTGGAAATTGACCTGTACCGAGGCTTTCTCTAGAATCGCCGGTCTCTTTGCGCGGGGCACTCATGCCTTGCCGCTTTCACCTAGGTAAAAGTCCATGAAACGCACCTTCCAACCCAGCACCCTGAAGCGCGCCCGTGTCCACGGTTTCCGTGCTCGTATGGCAACCAAGAACGGCCGTCAGGTTCTCGCCCGTCGCCGTGCCAAAGGCCGCAAGCGTCTGGCGATCTGATTGCCCGGTCAGGTGGTGAGTCAGGGTTTCGGTCGGGACAGGCGCTTACTGAGCTCCCAACAGTTCCAGGCGGTCTTTGACTCTCCCACCCACAAGGCATCCGGCAAGCACCTGCTGCTGCTCGCCCATGCCAATGGGCTCGACCATTCCCGCCTGGGGCTGGTCATCGGCAAGAAAAGCGTCAAGCTTTCTGTCGAGCGCAATCGCATCAAGCGGGTCATCCGGGATTCCTTCCGGCTGAATCAGGACCGCCTCGGCAGCTTCGATCTGGTCTTCGTCGCCCGCAAGGGACTCGGCGAGGTCGACAATCCCGAATTGCACGATCAGCTGCTGCAACTGTGGAAACGTCTCAATCGCCAGGCGAGCAAGACGATTGCCCACCCCATTGACAGTCCCGACGGTGCTCATGCGTAAACCGGCCCTGCTGCTGATTCGCTTCTACCGTTATGCCATCAGCCCCTTGATGGCCAGTCACTGTCGTTTCTATCCGACCTGTTCCGGTTACGCCCTCGAAGCCATCGAGTGCCACGGACTGCTGCGTGGTGGCTGGCTGACCACACGGCGACTGTGCCGGTGCCATCCCTGGCACTCAGGCGGATACGATCCCGTTCCTCCCGCAAAGAACCCAGCCCCGACCTCTTCGATGGCCGAGTAAACATGGATATCAAGCGCCCGCTACTCATTGCCGCCTTGGCGATCGTGTCCTACACCCTGGTTTTCCAGTGGAACAAGGATTACGGCCAAGGCGATCTGCCCACGGCCAAGACGCAGACCAGCGTCCTGCCGGGCGATACCCCCAACGTGCCCACCGACGTCCCGGCCGATGCCAAGGCAGCAGCCCCGGTGGACAACGCGGCTGCCCAACCGAGCACCGCGCTCATCAAGGTGCGTACCGACGTCCTGGATCTGGCCATCGACCCCCGCGGCGGCGACATCGTCCAGCTCGGCCTGGTGCAGTACCCGAGCCGCCAGGACCATCCCAACGATCCCTTCATGCTGTTCGACAACAGCGCCCAGCGTCTCTACCTGGCGCAGAGCGGCCTGACCGGTGCCAACGGTCCCGATGCCAACAGCGCCGGTCGTCCGCTGTACACCTCGGCGCAGTCCAGCTACGTGCTCGCCGATGGCCAGCAGCAGCTGGTGGTGGATCTCAAGTACCAGGCCAATGGCGTCGACTACATCAAGAGATTCACCTTCCACCGGGGCCTGAAGGTCGACTGCTCGGACGCCGAGAAGGCGCAGAAGAAGATCGCCTGCATCAACCCGGACGCCTACCAGATCCAGGTCAGCTACCTGATCGACAACCACAGCGCCAGCGCCTGGAACGGCGTGCTCTATGCCCAGCTCAAACGTGACAAGAGCGGCGATCCCTCGGCCACCACCGCCACCGGCGTGTCCACCTACCTGGGCGCCGCGGTCGGTACCCCGGCCGAGCCCTACCGCAAGGTGTCCATGAGCGACATGGACAAGAATCGCCTGCAGGAAGCGGTGCAGGGTGGCTGGGTCGGTTGGCTGCAGCACTACTTCGTCACCGCCTGGGTGCCGAACAAGGACGAGCAGCACCAGATCACCACCCGCAAGGACGCCCAGGGCAACTACATCGTCGGCTTCACCGGTCCGCAGTTCAGCGTGCCGGCGGGTGGCAAGGGCGAGACCTCGCTGACCCTCTATGCCGGTCCGAAGATCCAGGAGCACCTCAAGACCCTGTCCCACGGTCTGGAACTGACCGTCGACTACGGCTTCCTGTGGTTCATCGCCCAGCCGATCTTCTGGCTGCTGCAGCATATCCACAGCATCCTGGGTAACTGGGGCTGGTCGATCATCGTCCTGACCATCATCATCAAGATGCTGTTCTTCCCGCTGTCCGCCGCCAGCTACCGCTCCATGGCCCGCATGCGTGCCGTCGGCCCGCGACTGCAGGCGCTGAAGGAGCAGCATGGCGACGATCGCCAGAAGATGTCCCAGGCGATGATGGAGCTCTACCGCAAGGAGAAGATCAATCCCCTGGGTGGCTGCCTGCCCATCGTAGTGCAGATGCCGGTGTTCCTGGCGCTGTACTGGGTGCTGCTGGAAAGCGTCGAGATGCGCCAGTCGCCCTGGATGTTCTGGATCACCGACCTGTCGGCCAAGGATCCCTTCTTCATCCTGCCGATCATCATGGGCGGCACCATGCTGGTGCAGCAGATGCTCAACCCGGCACCGCCGGATCCCATGCAGGCCAAGGTCATGAAGATGATGCCGATCATCTTCACCTTCTTCTTCCTGTGGTTCCCGGCTGGTCTGGTGCTGTACTGGATCGTCAACAACTGCCTGTCGATCCTGCAGCAGTGGTACATTACCCGGAAGATCGAGGCGGCCAGCAAGAAGGCCTGACCCCGCTCACCCTGTCCACACGACGCCCCTTGATTGGGGCGTCGTGCTTTCTGGAGGATCGTCATGTCCCTGCCTTCCGACAGCATCGCCGCCATAGCCACCGCTACCGGGCGCGGCGGAGTCGGTATCGTCCGCGTTTCCGGGCCCCTCGCCGCCCCCCTGGCACGGGCGATCTGCGGCCGTGAGCTGCCCCCGCGACATGCCCACTACGGCAACTTCCTCGCCGCCGACGGCAGCGTGCTGGACGCCGGCATCGCGCTGTTCTTTCCCGGCCCCAACTCCTTTACCGGCGAAGACGTGCTGGAACTCCAGGGCCATGGCGGCCCGGTGATCCTCGACCTGCTCCTGCGCCGTACCCTGGAAGAGGGCGCGCGCCTGGCCCGCCCGGGCGAGTTCAGCGAACGCGCCTTTCTCAACGACAAGCTCGACCTGGCCCAGGCCGAGGCCATCGCCGATCTCATCGAGGCCAGCACCGAACAGGCGGCGCGCAATGCCCTGCGCTCGCTGCAGGGCGAATTCTCCCGTCGCGTGGCAAGTCTGGTCGAGCAACTCATCCAGCTGCGTATCTACGTCGAGGCCGCCATCGACTTTCCCGAGGAAGAGATCGACTTCCTCGCCGACGGTCGGGTCCAGGGCCTGCTGGAGGGGGTCCAGGCCGAATTGCAGGAGGTCCGTCGCGAAGCAAATCGCGGTGCCCTGCTGCGTGACGGCATGACCGTGGTGATCGCCGGCCGCCCCAATGCCGGCAAGTCCAGCCTGCTCAATGCCCTGGCCGGCCGCGAAGCCGCCATCGTCACCGACATCGCCGGCACCACCCGCGATGTCCTGCGTGAACATATCCACCTGGATGGCATGCCGCTGCACGTGGTCGATACGGCCGGTCTGCGCGACACCGATGACCGGGTGGAACAGATCGGCGTCCAGCGGGCCCTGGACGCCATCGTCGGAGCCGATCGCGTGCTGCTGGTGGTGGACGCCAGCGCACCGGAAGCCCGCGATCCCCAGGCGCTCTGGCCGGAACTGCTGAGCGCCAGGCCGCCGCTGGACAAGCTGACGGTGATCCGCAACAAGGCCGACCTCACCGGTGAGCCCACCGGCTTGCTGGCGTCGACCGCACCCGTGGAGATCGCCCTCAGCGCCACCGATGGCGGCGGGGTCGAGGCCCTGCGCGAGCATCTCAAGGCCTGCATGGGCTTCGAGCAGACCACCGAGGGCGGCTTCAGCGCCCGCCGCCGCCATCTGGATGCCCTGCAGCGGGCGGCCAGCGCCCTGGACCACGGCTATCGCCAGCTCACCCTGGCCGGTTCCGGCGAGCTCTTGGCCGAGGATCTGCGCCAGGCCCAGCAGGTACTCGGCGAGATCACCGGTGCCTTCAGCTCCGACGATCTGCTCGGCCGCATCTTCTCCAGCTTCTGCATCGGCAAGTAACGCCCGCTCCGCGGTAGCAGGCCTGTGCAATGCAGGCCTTGTCTGTCCTCACTTCCCCCTTCCAGAGCCCTGTTGATAACCCTGCCTGAGGTCTGCCCATAAATCGGTGCACGACCTGTCCATGCTTGCCACTGTGGATAAGCGGGCAAAGGGTCCACAGGATGCTGATAGCTTGTGTTCATCCACAGCACAAGACGTACACCGGGTTCAGTTTTTCCCCAGCCAGGCCTGCCAAGGGCTAGATAAGCTTATCCACAGCGAAGGGCCTGCATATACATAAGCTCTATATCAGTCCTTTTAAAACTTTCTTCTCTATTGTTTATATTGAGCGTCTACCAAGCCGGCTGGTCATTTTTTGGCCAGGGCCCCTTCTGCAAGACTGGCCTAGGCCTTATACTTGCCGGCTTTCCTTCGAATTCCTGCCAACAGGCACGAGGTGCGTGGTGGACTTTCCTTCCCGTTTCGACGTCATCGTGATCGGTGGCGGCCATGCCGGTACCGAAGCGGCCCTGGCGGCCGCTCGCATGGGTGTGCGCACCCTGCTGCTCACGCATAATGTGGAAACTCTCGGCCAGATGAGCTGCAATCCCGCCATTGGCGGCATCGGCAAGAGCCATCTGGTCAAGGAGATCGATGCCTTGGGCGGCGCCATGGCCGCGGCGACGGATCTCGCCGGCATCCAGTTCCGCATTCTCAACAGCCGCAAGGGACCTGCCGTCCGCGCCACTCGCGCCCAGGCCGATCGCGTGCTGTACAAGGCGGCTATCCGCTACACCCTGGAAAACCAGCCCAACCTGTGGATATTCCAGCAGGCCTGTGACGACCTCATCGTCGAAGGTGATCGGGTCGCCGGCGTGATCACCCAGATGGGCCTGAAATTCCATGGCGACAACGTGGTGCTGACCGCTGGAACCTTCCTCGGTGGTCTTATCCACATCGGTATGCAGAATCACAGCGGTGGACGAGCGGGAGATCCGCCCGCCATCGCCCTGGCCCAGCGCCTGCGGGAACTGCCGCTGCGGGTCTCCCGCCTGAAGACCGGCACGCCACCACGGATCGACGGCCGCTCGGTGGACTTCTCGGTGATGACCGAGCAGCCCGGGGATACCCCGCTGCCGGTGATGTCCTTTCTCGGCAATCGCGAGCAGCATCCGGCGCAGGTCAGCTGCTGGATCACCCACACCAACGCCCGCACCCACGACATCATCCGCGCCAACCTGGATCGTTCGCCCATGTACTCGGGCGTGATCGAAGGGGTAGGGCCGCGCTACTGTCCGTCCATCGAAGACAAGATCCATCGCTTCGCCGACAAGGACAGCCATCAGGTCTTTCTCGAACCCGAGGGTCTGACCACCCACGAGCTCTATCCCAACGGCATCTCCACCTCGCTGCCCTTCGATGTGCAGCTCGAGGTGGTGCGCTCCATGCGTGGCCTGGAGAACGCCCACATCCTGCGACCCGGCTACGCCATCGAGTACGATTTCTTCGATCCGCGGGATCTCAAGTACAGCCTGGAAACCAAGGTCATCGCCGGCCTGTTCTTCGCCGGCCAGATCAATGGCACCACCGGTTACGAAGAAGCCGGCGCCCAGGGTCTGCTCGCCGGTGCCAACGCCGCGCTGCGCGCACAGGACCGTGAAGCTTGGTGTCCGCGCCGCGACGAGGCCTACCTCGGCGTGCTGGTCGACGACCTCATCACCCTGGGTACCCAGGAGCCCTACCGGATGTTCACCTCCCGCGCCGAGTACCGGCTGATCCTGCGCGAGGACAACGCCGACCTGCGCCTGACCGAAAAGGGTCGCGAGCTGGGTCTGGTGGACGACCAGCGCTGGGCGCTGTTCGAAGCCAAGCGCGAGGGCATCGCTCTGGAAGAGCAGCGTCTCAAGGCGATCTGGATCCGTCCGGGCACCCCCGAGGGCACGGCGGTGGCCGAGCGCTTCGGCACGCCGCTCAATCACGAATACAACCTGCAGAACCTGCTGGCCCGCCCGGAGATCGACTACGCCGGTCTGCTGGCCGCGGTAGGCCAGACACCGGCCGAGACCCAGGTCGCCGAGCAGATCGAGATCAAGACCAAGTACGCCGGCTACATCGATCGCCAGCAGGACGAGATCCAGCGCCTGCGCGCCAGCGACGCCGTGGTGCTGCCGGCGGAGCTCGACTACGCCACCATCTCCGGACTGTCCAAGGAGATCCAGCACAAGCTGGCCCAGGCCCGTCCCGAGACCCTGGGCCAGGCCTCGCGCATTCCGGGCGTCACGCCAGCGGCGGTCTCGCTGCTGCTGATCCACCTCAAGAAGCGCAGCGCCGGTCGCAGCCTGGAGCACAGCGCCTGATGGCCAACGCGATCCAAGCCAACGAACTGCGCCAGGGCGCCGAGACCCTCGGCGTGGCCCTGAGCGCCGCCGTGGAAGAACGGTTGCTGGGCTACCTGGACCTGCTGGTCAAGTGGAACAAGGCCTATAACCTCACCGCGGTGCGCGATCCCGACGAGATGGTCTCGCGGCACCTGCTGGACAGCCTCAGCATCGTCCCCTACGTGGGCGCGGGGCAGTGGCTGGACGTGGGCAGCGGCGGCGGCATGCCGGGCATTCCCCTGGCGATCCTCTTTCCCGAGTCACGCTTCACCCTGCTCGACAGCAACGGCAAGAAGACCCGCTTCCTGACCCAGGCCAAGATCGAGCTGGGCCTGGCCAATCTCGAGGTGGTCCACGCCCGCGTCGAGGCCTTCCAGCCTGCCGCGCCCTTCACCGGCATCGTCTCGCGGGCGTTCAGCGCCATCGACGACTTTGCCACCTGGACGCGCCACCTGGGCGACAACCAAACACAGTGGCTGGCGATGAAGGGACTGCACCCCGACGACGAGCTGGCCAAGCTACCAGCGGATTTCCGGGTTGCGGCGGCGCACGTCCTCGCGGTTCCCGGTTGCCAAGGCCAGCGGCACTTGCTGATACTGCGCCGCACGAACGGAGAGGGGTAAGGCGGTACATGGCCAAGGTTTACGCGATAGCCAACCAGAAGGGCGGGGTGGGCAAGACCACGACGTGCATCAATCTCGCCGCTTCTCTGGCCGCCACCAACCGGCGCAAGGTGCTGCTGATCGATCTCGATCCCCAGGGTAACGCCACCATGGGCAGCGGGGTGGACAAGCACGCCCTGGAGCATTCGGTGCTGGACGTCCTCACCGGGGCCTGCGGCCTGCTCGACGCCATGCACTTCTCCGAGCACGGCGGCTACCAGCTGCTGCCCTCGAACCGCGACGTCACCGCCGCGGAAGTCGAGCTGCTGGAGATGACCGGGCGCGAGAGCCGGCTGCGCGACGCCCTGGCACCCGTGCGGGACAACTACGACTACGTGCTCATCGACTGTCCGCCGTCGCTGTCCATGCTGACCATCAACGGCCTGGTGGCCGCCGATGGCGTGATCATTCCCATGCAGTGCGAGTACTTCGCCCTGGAAGGCCTGACCGATCTGGTCGGCAGCATCCAGCACATCGCCCAGCGGCTGAATCCGCAGCTGAAGATCGAGGGCCTGCTGCGCACCATGTTCGATCCGCGCATCGGCCTGGCCAACGACGTCGCCGCCCAGCTCAAGCAGCACTTCGGCGACGAGCTCTACGAAACCATCATTCCGCGCAACGTCCGCCTGGCCGAAGCGCCCAGCTACGGCATGCCCGCCCTGGTCTACGACAAGAGTTCCAAGGGGGCCGCGGCCTACCTGGAACTGGCCAGCGAGCTGGTCAAACGTCAGCGCAAGGCGGCTCGCGTCGCCAAGACTGCCTAAGGAATCCCCATGGCTGTGAAGAAACGAGGTCTGGGCCGCGGTCTCGACGCCCTGCTCGGCGGTGCCAGCGTCAAGGTCCTGCAGGAGCAGGCTGCCGCCACCCCGGTCAGCGAACTGCAATCGCTGCCGCTGGACATCATCCAGCGCGGCAAGTACCAGCCGCGCCGGCACATGGATCCAACCGCTCTGGAAGAGCTGGCCAACTCCATCCGCGTCCAGGGGCTGATGCAGCCCATCGTGGTGCGTGCCATCGGTGAAGGTCGTTACGAGATCATCGCCGGCGAACGCCGCTGGCGGGCCAGCCAGCAGGCCGGTCTGGAGCGGATACCGGCGCTGGTGCGCGATGTGCCCGATCAGGTGGCGATCGCCCTGGCGCTGATCGAGAACATCCAGCGGCAGAATCTCAATCCGCTGGAAGAGGCCATGGCCCTGCAGCGGCTGCAGGACGAATTCGAGCTGACCCAGGCCCAGGTGGCCGAAGCCGTCGGCAAGTCGCGCTCGGGGGTCACCAACCTGCTGCGCCTGCTGGCGCTGGCCGAAGACGCCAAGGAAATGCTGGCCAGGGGCGAGCTGGAGATGGGCCATGCCCGGGCGCTGCTCGGTCTGCCCAAGGCGCGCCAGGCCGAAGGGGCGCGGCACGTTGTCGCACGGGGCCTCACTGTCCGCCAGACGGAAGCCCTGGTGCGCCAGTGGCTCAGCGGCGCGGAGCCGGAGGAGAAGGCCGCGGTGGTCGATCCCGACATCAGTCGGCTGGAGCAGCGTCTGGCCGAACGTTTGGGCGCCAACGTGCAGATCCGCCATGGCGAGAAAGGCAAAGGCCAACTGGTGATCCGCTACACCTCTTTGGACGAACTTCAAGGCGTACTGGCGCACATTCGCTGACACAAATGCCTGCGAGCCTGGACGGCAATCTGTCCGGGGTGGCTTGAACCACTCTGGACGCGCCCCTATACTTTGCCCGCTTTTTGTCGGCACAAAGCATGCCAGTGAAAACAACTATTAAGCCGACACCAGAGGACTTCGAGCCGATGGACCGCCGCACGCCCAAACGCCTGCCTTTCCATCACCAGCCTGCCTTTCGCCTGCTGCTCGTCCAACTGGCTGTCGCGTCGTGTGCCGCCGTTGTCTTGTATTGCTTCGTCGGTAAGGTCGCCGGTTATTCCGGATTGTTGGGCGGGCTGATTGCCTGGCTGCCCAATCTGTATTTTTCGTTCAAGGCGTTCCGCTATCGTGGCGCCCATGCCGCCCAAGACATCGTCCGTTCTTTCTACTCGGGCGAAGCGGGCAAACTGATTCTCACGGCAGTGCTCTTTGCACTGACGTTTGCTGGGGTAAAACCGCTTTCGGCTCCTGCACTGTTCGGCGTCTACCTGTTGACGCTGATGGTCAATGCCGGCGCGCCCCTGCTACTGAAAAAACCGACTAGACCTTAAGGCATTCGAGGCACACATGGCAGCAGACTCCGCTTCGGGCTACATCCAGCACCACCTGCAGAACCTGACCTATGGTATGCACCCGGTGAACGGCTGGAGCTTCGCCCACACCCCCGCTGAAGCTAAGGAAATGGGCTTCTGGGCCTTCCACGTGGACACCCTCGGCTGGTCGGTCGCCCTCGGCCTGATCTTCCTGGTGCTGTTCCGCAGCGTCGCCAAGAAGGCCACCAGCGGTCAGCCCGGCGGCCTGCAGAACTTCGTCGAGGTGCTGGTCGAATTCGTCGACGGCAGCGTCCGCGACACCTTCCATGGCAAGAATCCGCTGATCGCGCCCCTGGCCCTGACCATCTTCGTCTGGATCTTCCTGATGAACCTGATGGACCTGGTGCCGGTGGACTGGCTGCCGTCCGTGGCCGGCATGCTGTTCGGCGAGCACACCTACTTCCGCGTGGTGCCCACCACCGACCCGAACGCAACCCTGGGCATGGCCCTGTCGGTGTTCGCCCTGCTGATCTTCTACAGCATCAAGATGAAGGGTCTGGGCGGCTTCTTCGGCGAGCTGACCCTGCATCCCTTCAGCAGCAAGAACATGCTGCTGCAAATCATCCTGGTCCCGATCAACTTCCTGCTCGAATTCGTCACCCTGATCGCCAAGCCGATCTCGCTGGCGCTGCGACTGTTCGGCAACATGTATGCTGGCGAGCTGATCTTCATCCTCATCGCCATCATGTTCGCCAACGGTCTGGCGCTGGGTGGCCTGGGTATCGTGCTGCAGTGGGCGTGGGCGGTGTTCCACATCCTCATCATCACCCTGCAGGCCTTCATCTTCATGATGCTGACCATCGTCTACCTGTCGATGGCGCACGAAGAAAGTCACTAAGGAATGGCCCCCGGACGCTGCTGACGGCGTCCGGAGGCGGTTCTGCCGTGAGTCCCGGAGGACGTTGTCCGCCGGGTAACTTGGGAAAACTTTTTCGCTTCAACCTTAACCAAGACGACTAAAAAAGTCGGGAGGAAAGATGGAAACTGTAGTTGGTTTGACCGCGATCGCCGTTGCTCTGCTGATTGGCCTGGGCGCTCTGGGTACCGCCATTGGCTTCGGTCTGCTGGGTGGCAAGTTCCTCGAAGGCGCCGCTCGTCAGCCGGAAATGGTTCCGATGCTGCAAGTCAAGATGTTCATCGTCGCCGGTCTGCTCGACGCCGTGACCATGATCGGTGTTGGTATCGCCCTGTTCTTCACCTTCGCTAACCCCTTCGTTGGTCAGATCGCCGGCTGATCACCCTCACGGGTGTAGGCAGGACTGATGGACAACGAACGAGCGAGGTGTTGGCGTGAACATTAATGCAACCCTGATAGGCCAGTCCGTTGCCTTCTTCATCTTCGTGCTCTTCTGCATGAAGTACGTGTGGCCGCCGATCATCTCGGCGCTGCGTGAGCGTGAGAAGAAGATTGCCGATGGCCTTGACGCTGCCAACCGCGCGGCTCGTGATCTGGAAGTGGCACAGCAGCAAGCCAACCAGAAAGTGAACGAAGCCAAGGGTCAGGCAGCCGAGATCATCGAGCAAGCCAACAAGCGTGCCGCTCAGATCGTCGAGGACGCACAGGCCAAGGCCCGTGCCGAAGGCGACCGGATCAAGGCGCAGGCTCAGGCGGAAATCGAGCAGGAAATCAACACCGCGAAGGACGCCTTGCGTGCTCGCGTCGGCGTGCTGGCCGTGGCCGGTGCCGAGAAGATCCTCGGATCGACCGTTGATGCCAATGCTCATGCCCAGTTGGTCGACCGACTGGCAGCGGAAATCTAAGCGAGGCCACCAATGGCAGAACTGAACACGCTGGCCCGGCCCTATGCCAAGGCGGCTTTCGAGTTCGCACAGTCCCAGCAGCAGCTGACCCAATGGTCGGCCGCGCTAGGGCTGCTCGCCGCGGTATCCCAAGATGGGGCCGTGCGCCAGCTGCTTCAGCAGCCGCAGTTGACTGCGGACGCCAAGGCCGGATTGCTCATCGATGTATGTGGCGATCAGCTGGATGCACAGTCCCAGAACTTCGTTCGGACCGTGGCAGAAAACAACCGGATCGACCTGTTCCCGGCCATCGCCGAGATCTACGAGGCGTACAAGGCCGAGCAGGAAAAATCCATCGAGGCGGAAGTCACCAGTGCTTTCGCCCTGAGCGACGAACAGCAAGACAAACTCGCCAAGGCTCTCAGCGCAAGGCTAGGTCGACAAGTGCGACTAAATGCATCCGAGGATGCGAGCCTGATCGGCGGTGTGGTTATCCGCGCCGGCGACTTGGTAATCGATGGCTCCGTTCGCGGCAAGCTCGCGCAACTGGCCGAAGCGTTGAAACCTTGAGTTTGAAGGGGCAGTAGCATGCAGCAACTCAATCCTTCCGAAATTAGTGAAATCATCAAGGGTCGCATCGACAAGCTCGACGTGACCTCGCAAGCCCGCAACGAAGGCACCATCGTCAGCGTGTCTGACGGTATCGTGCGGATCTTCGGTCTGGCCGACGTCATGTACGGCGAAATGATCGAATTCCCCGGCGGCATCTACGGCATGGCGCTGAACCTGGAGCAGGACTCCGTCGGCGCCGTGGTCCTGGGTAGCTACCTGGGTCTGGCCGAAGGCATGAGCGCCAAGTGCACCGGCCGCATCCTGGAAGTCCCGGTTGGTCCGGAACTGCTGGGCCGCGTCGTCGACGCCCTGGGCAACCCCATCGATGGCAAGGGTCCGCTGAACGCCAGCGCCACCGACGCCGTCGAGAAGGTCGCACCGGGCGTGATCTGGCGTCAGTCGGTCGACCAGCCGGTGCAGACCGGCTACAAGGCCGTCGATGCCATGATCCCGGTAGGCCGCGGTCAGCGTGAGCTGATCATCGGTGACCGTCAGATCGGCAAGACCGCCATGGCGATCGATGCCATCATCAACCAGAAGAACAGCGGCATCCGCTGCGTCTACGTCGCCATTGGTCAGAAGCAGTCGACCATCGCCAACGTGGTGCGCAAGCTGGAAGAGAACGGCGCTCTGCACAACACCATCGTGGTGGCGGCCAGTGCGTCCGAATCGGCTGCCCTGCAGTTCCTCGCGCCCTACTCGGGTTGCACCATGGGCGAATACTTCCGCGACCGCGGTGAAGACGCCCTGATCGTCTATGACGATCTGTCCAAGCAGGCCGTGGCCTATCGCCAGATCTCCCTGCTGCTGCGTCGTCCGCCGGGCCGTGAAGCCTATCCCGGCGACGTGTTCTATCTCCACAGCCGTCTGCTCGAGCGCGCTTCCCGGGTCTCCGCCGACTACGTCGAGAAGTTCACCAACGGCGCCGTGACCGGCAAGACCGGCTCGCTGACCGCGCTGCCGATCATCGAGACCCAGGCCGGCGACGTGTCCGCCTTCGTTCCGACCAACGTGATCTCCATCACCGACGGCCAGATCTTCCTGGAAGCCGGCCTGTTCAACTCGGGCATCCGCCCGGCGGTCAACGCCGGTGTCTCGGTATCCCGTGTGGGTGGTGCGGCCCAGACCAAGATCATCAAGAAGCTGTCCGGCGGTATCCGTACCGCGCTGGCCCAGTACCGTGAACTGGCGGCCTTCGCCCAGTTCGCCTCGGACCTGGACGAAGCCACCCGCAAGCAGCTCGAGCATGGTCAGCGCGTCACCGAGCTGATGAAGCAGAAGCAGTACGCGCCCATGTCCATCGCCGAGATGTCCCTGAGCCTGTACGCCGCCGAGCGTGGTTTCCTAAGCGATGTGTCCCTGGACAAGATCGGTAGCTTCGAGCAGGCCCTGATCGCCTACTTCAACCGCGATCACGCCGACCTGATGGCCAAGATCAACGTGAAGGGCGACTTCAACGACGAGATCGACGCCGGCATCAAGGCGGGAATCGAGAAGTTCAAGGCCACGCAAACCTGGTAAGCCGCGACGGGGGCGCCAGCCCCCGTTTGCCAACCCGATAGGTGTCACATGGCAGGCGCAAAAGAGATTCGCGGCAAGATCGCGAGCATCAAAAGCACACAGAAGATCACCAGCGCCATGGAAAAGGTTGCGGTCAGCAAGATGCGTAAGGCTCAGGCCCGCATGGCTGCCAGCAAGCCTTATGCCGAGCGCATCCGCGCTGTGATCGGCCACCTGGCCAACGCCAATCCCGAGTACCGCCATGCCTTCATGGTGGAGCGCGAGGTCAAGCGCGTCGGCTACATCGTGGTCAGCTCCGATCGGGGTCTGGCCGGTGGTCTGAACACCAACCTGTTCAAGGCTCTGGTTCGCGACATGAGCGACCAGCGCGGCAAGGGCGTGGAAATCGATCTGGCGGTGATCGGGGCCAAGGGTGCCTCCTTCTTCCGCAGCTTCGGCGGCAACGTGGTCGCGGCCATCAGCCACCTCGGCGAAGCCCCGGCGATCGGCGATCTGATCGGCAGCATCAAGGTGATGCTGGATGCCTACCTGAACGGCCGTATCGACCGTCTGTACGTGGTGTCCAACGTCTTCGTCAACACCATGACCCAGAAGCCGACCATCCAGCAGCTGGTGCCGCTGGTGCCAAGCGAGGGCGGTGAGCTGCAGGGCAAGCATTGGGACTACCTCTACGAGCCCGACGCCAAGACCCTGCTCGACGGTCTGCTGGTGCGCTACGTGGAATCCCAGGTGTACCAGGCCGTGGTCGAGAACGCTGCCAGCGAACAGGCCGCGCGGATGATCGCGATGAAGAACGCCACCGACAACGCCGGCGATCTCATCAAGGACCTGCAGCTGGTCTACAACAAGGCTCGCCAGGCTGCGATCACCCAGGAAATTTCGGAAATCGTCGGCGGCGCCGCCGCGGTCTGACGGACAGCTTAAACATTCGAGGAACGCGAAATGAGTAGCGGACGTATCGTACAAATCATTGGCGCCGTGATCGACGTGGAATTCCCGCGCGACGCGGTACCGCGCGTCTATGACGCCCTCAAGGTGCAGGGTGCCGAAACCACCCTGGAAGTCCAGCAGCAGCTGGGCGACGGCGTGGTCCGGACCATCGCCATGGGCAGCACCGAAGGCCTCAAGCGCGGCCTGAACGTGGGCAACACCGGCGAGGCCATCAAGGTCCCGGTCGGCGTCAAGACCCTCGGCCGCATCATGGACGTGCTGGGCAACCCCATCGACGAAGCCGGCCCCATCGGCGAGGAAGAGCGTTGGGAAATCCACCGCAAGGCCCCGTCCTATGCCGAGCAGGCCGGTGGTAACGATCTGCTGGAAACCGGCATCAAGGTCATCGACCTGGTCTGCCCCTTCGCCAAGGGCGGCAAGGTCGGCCTGTTCGGCGGCGCCGGCGTGGGCAAGACCGTCAACATGATGGAACTCATCCGTAACATCGCCATCGAGCACAGCGGTTATTCCGTGTTCGCCGGCGTGGGCGAGCGTACCCGTGAAGGGAACGACTTCTACCACGAGATGAAGGATTCCAACGTCCTGGACAAGGTCGCCCTGGTCTATGGCCAGATGAACGAGCCGCCGGGCAACCGTCTGCGCGTGGCCCTGACCGGTCTGACCATGGCCGAGAAATTCCGTGACGAAGGCCGTGACGTCCTGCTGTTCGTCGACAACATCTACCGCTACACCCTGGCCGGCACCGAAGTGTCCGCGCTGCTGGGTCGTATGCCGTCCGCGGTGGGCTACCAGCCGACCCTGGCCGAGGAGATGGGTGTCCTGCAGGAGCGCATTACCTCTACCAAGCTGGGTTCGATCACCTCCGTCCAGGCCGTTTACGTCCCTGCGGATGACTTGACCGACCCGTCCCCGGCGACCACCTTCGCCCACCTGGACGCCACCGTGGTTCTGTCCCGTGACATCGCCTCCCTGGGTATCTACCCGGCGGTCGATCCCCTGGACTCCACCTCGCGCCAGCTGGACCCGAACGTGATCGGCCAGGAGCACTACGACACCGCTCGCGGTGTTCAGTACGTGTTGCAGCGCTACAAGGAGCTGAAGGACATCATCGCGATCCTGGGCATGGACGAACTGTCCGAGTCCGACAAGCAGCTGGTATCCCGTGCTCGTAAGATCCAGCGCTTCCTGTCCCAGCCGTTCTTCGTGGCCGAGGTCTTCACCGGTTCGCCTGGCAAGTACGTGTCCCTCAAGGACACCATCGCCGGCTTCTCCGGGATCCTGCGTGGCGACTACGATCACCTGCCCGAGCAGGCGTTCTACATGGTCGGCGGCATCGACGAAGCCATCGAGAAAGCCAAGAAACTGTAACTGCCGCGCCCGGCGACGGGCGCTCTTAGAGGCACGCTATGGCCAAGACAGTCCAATGCGACATCGTCAGCGCGGAAGGGGAAATCTTCTCCGGCGCGGTGGAGATGATCATCGCCCACGGCCACCTGGGTGATCTGGGTATCGCCCCGGGCCATGCGCCGCTGCTCACCGATCTGAAACCGGGCCCCATCCGCCTGGTCAAGGCCGGGGGCGTCGAGGAGGTGTTCTACATCTCCGGTGGTTTCCTGGAAGTGCAGCCGAATGTCGTCGAGGTGCTGGCCGATACCGCCAGCCGCGCCGGTGACATCGACGAAGCTGCCGCTCTGGAAGCCAAGCAGCGCGCCGAGGCAGCCCTGAGCGACAAGGGCACGGAGTTCGACTACACCGCTGCCGCCACTCAGCTCGCCGAAGCCGCCGCCCAGCTGCGCACCATTCAGCAGCTCAAGCGGCAGGCCAAGCGCTAAGCGCAAGGTCAGGCTGTAACGACAAGGGTAGCTTCGGCTACCCTTTTCTTTTGTCGCCCGAAAAGTGGGCGAGAAATTTCGCGTGGTCGGACTCGAAGGGTGCCTGTCGCCTTCGGTCGCCGGCCCGACTCTTCCTCCTGTCTCCGAGGTTCCGATGTCCCTGGAAATCGTCATCCTGGCTGCTGGCCAGGGCACCCGCATGAGATCCGCTCTACCCAAGGTGCTGCATCCTGTGGCCGGTCGCAGCATGCTGGGGCATGCCCTCGACCGCGCCCGTGAATTGCAGCCGGCCGGCATCCACGTCGTCATCGGGCATGGCGCCGACCAGGTCCGCAGCCAGCTGGCCGCCGACGACGTGAGTTTCGTGGTCCAGGCCGAGCAGCTCGGCACCGGGCATGCCGTGGCCCAGGCGGCGCCGGCGCTGACGGCGGAGCGGGTGCTGATCCTCTATGGCGATGTCCCCCTGATCCAGACCGAGACCCTGCAACGCCTGCTGCAGCAGGTGGATGACGGTCACCTGGCGCTGCTGACCGTGGAGCTGGACGATCCCACCGGCTATGGTCGCATCCTGCGCGATGAGCAGGGGCGGGTCACCGCCATCGTCGAGCACAAGGACGCCAGCGACGTCCAGCGCGCCATTCGCGAAGGCAATACCGGCATCCTCGCGGTACCCGGTCGGCGACTGGCGGACTGGCTGGGCCGCCTGTCCAACAGCAATGCCCAGGGCGAGTATTACCTGACCGACGTCATCGCCCTCGCGGTGGCGGACGGCCTGACCATCGCCACCAGCCAGCCGGCGGATGCCATGGAAGTCCAGGGCGCCAACGATCGCCGGCAACTGGCCCAGCTGGAGCGGCACTTCCAGCAGCGCGCCGCCGAGCGCCTGATGCTGCAGGGCGTGACCCTGCTGGACCCCCTGCGCTTCGATCAGCGCGGGCAGGTAGAGGCCGGCCGCGACGTCTCCATCGACGTCAACGTCATTCTCGAGGGTCGGGTGGTGCTGGAGGACGGCGTGAGCATCGGCCCGAATTGCGTGATCAAGGACAGCGTGCTCAAGCGCGGCGCCATCATCAAGGCCAACAGTCATCTGGACGGCGCCGTGGTAGGGGAGGGCGCCGACGTCGGTCCGTTCGCTCGCCTGCGCCCCGGCAGCGAACTGGGCAGCAAGGCCCATGTGGGCAACTTCGTCGAACTGAAGAACGCCCATCTGCAGGCCGGCGCTAAGGCCGGGCACCTGAGCTACCTGGGTGATGCCAGCATAGGTCCGGACAGCAACATAGGGGCAGGCACCATCACCTGCAACTACGATGGCGCCAACAAGTTTCGAACCGAAATCGGCGCGGATGTCTTTGTGGGTTCCAACAGTTCGCTGGTGGCTCCGGTCAGCCTCGGCGCGGGCGCGACCACGGCGGCTGGCTCGGTCATCACGGCAGATGTCCCCGCCGATACCCTGGCGCTGGGGCGGGCCCGGCAGGTCAACAAGACCGGCTGGCAGCGACCGAAGAAGGCCCCCAAGACTTGACGGCCGCTCGCTATTAGGTTTTGATTCGATCTATTATCTTTCGAATCGAAATTTATGACCCGTCGCAATACCGCGCAGCGCCGTCATGCCATCCTCGCCCAGCTCCAGGAGCAGGGCGAGGTCAGCGTGGATGGGCTGGCCCGTCAGCTGGAGACCTCCGAGGTCACCATCCGCAAGGACCTGGCCGCCCTCGAGCGCAATGGCCTGCTGCTGCGTCGCTACGGCGGCGCGGTGGCCATGCCCCAGGAACTGCTGGCCGAGGCACCGCCCCAGGCGTCGCCCTTCAAACAGGCCATCGCCCGGGCCGCGGCCCAGCGCCTGCGCGAACATGCACGGATCATCATCGACTGCGGCAGCACCACGGCGGCGCTGATTCCCCAGCTTGATCGCCGCCCGGGGCTGGTGGTCATGACCAATTCCCTGCAGGTGGCCATGGCGCTGCGCGAGCTGGAGCAGGAACCCATGCTGCTGATGACCGGCGGCACCTGGGATCCGCATTCGGAATCCTTCCAGGGCCAGGTCGCCGAGCAGGTGCTCAGATCCTACGACTTCGACCAGCTGTTCATCGGCGCCGACGGTCTCGATCCGGAGCGTGGTACCACCACCTTCAACGAGCACCTGTCGCTGTCGCGAGTGATGGCCGAGGTAGCGCGGGAAGTGGTGGTCATGGCCGAAGCAAGCAAGCTGGGCAGGCGAATTCCCAATCTGGAACTACCTTGGGAAAGGGTGGACGTGCTCATCACCGATGAGCGCCTGCCCGCCGAGGCAGCCCGGGCGATCGAAACCCGGGGGGTGCAGGTGGTCTGCGCCCCTGTGGAAAACTAGACAATCAGGTCATCCACAGGCGGCCCTGCCGGGTCGCTGTGGATAAGACGGCAACGGGAGGTAAGCATGTGTGGAATCGTCGGCGCCATTGCCGAGCGTAACATCACCGCCATTCTGGTCGAGGGTCTCAAGCGCCTGGAATACCGTGGCTACGACAGTGCCGGTCTGGCGCTGCTGGATGCCCAGGGCGAGTTGCAGCGCCTGCGCCGCATCGGCAAGGTCAGCGAGCTGGAAGCGGCGCTGCTGGCCGATCCCCTGGCCGGTCGCCTGGGCATCGCCCACACCCGCTGGGCTACCCATGGTGCACCCACCGAAGCCAATGCCCACCCGCATTTCTCCCAGGGTGAGGTGGCGGTGGTGCACAACGGCATCATCGAAAACCACGAAGCCCTGCGCGCTCAGCTCAAGGCTCAGGGCTATGTCTTCACCTCCCAGACCGACACCGAGGTCATCGTCCACCTGCTGCACCTCAAGCTGCAGGACAGCGGCGACCTGACCACGGCGCTCAAGGCAGCGGTCAAGGAGCTGCACGGCGCCTACGGCCTGGCGGCGGTCTGGCGCCAGCAGCCGGATCGCCTGGTGGCGACCCGCAGCGGCAGTCCCCTGGTGATCGGCCTGGGTCTGGGCGAGAACTACCTGGCTTCCGACCAGCTGGCGCTGCGTCAGGTGACCGACCGTTTCGTCTACCTGGAAGAGGGCGACGTGGCCGAGATCCGCCTGGATCAGGTCCACCTCTGGGACGTGAACGGCGTGCCGGTCCAGCGCGAGACGGTGCAGTACCACGAAGGCAGCGAGGCGGCCGACAAGGGCGCCTATCGCCACTTCATGCTCAAGGAGATCCACGAGCAGCCCAGCGTGGTCCAGCGCACCCTGGAAGGGCGCCTGGGTGATGGGCAGGTGCTGCCCGAGGCCTTTGGTCCCTCGGCGTCCGCCTTGTTCGCCAAGGTGCGCCAGGTGCAGATCGTCGCCTGCGGCACCAGCTTCCACGCCGGTTCGGTGGCGCGCTACTGGATCGAGGAATACGTAGGGATTCCCTGCCAGGTCGAGGTGGCCAGCGAATTCCGCTATCGCCGCGTCGCCGTCAGCCCGGATACCCTGTTCGTCACTATCTCCCAGTCCGGCGAGACCGCCGATACCCTGGCCGCGCTACGGATGGCCAAGCAATCCGGCTATCTGAGCAGCCTGGCGATCTGCAACGTGGCGACCAGCTCGCTGGTACGCGAATCCCAGCTGAGCTTCCTGACCCAGGCCGGTCCGGAGATCGGCGTGGCCTCGACCAAGGCCTTCACCACCCAGCTGGTCTCCCTGCTGTTGCTGACCCTGAGTCTGGGACGCTGCCAGCAACGCCTGGATGCCGGTGTCGAAGCCGAGCTGGTGGCCGAGCTGCGCCGGCTGCCGGCGCGCCTGGACGAAGCCCTGGCCATGGACAAGACGGTCGAGAAGCTCGCCGAGTCCTTTGCCGAGAAGCACCACACCCTGTTCCTGGGGCGGGGCGAGCAGTATCCCGTGGCGATGGAAGGCGCGCTCAAGCTCAAGGAGATTTCCTACATCCACGCCGAGGCCTATCCGGCCGGCGAACTCAAGCACGGTCCCCTGGCGCTGGTGGATGCCGACATGCCGGTGGTGACGGTGGCGCCCAACAACGAGTTGCTGGAAAAGCTCAAGTCCAACCTGCAGGAGGTGCGGGCGCGCGGTGGTCAGCTGATCGTCTTCGCCGACGAGCGCGCCGCCTTCGAGGAGGGCGAGGGCACGCGGATCGTGCCCATGCCGCACATCCACGACGCCCTGTCGCCGATCCTCTACACCATCCCGCTGCAGCTGCTGTCCTATCACGTGGCCGTGTTCAAGGGCACCGACGTGGATCAGCCGCGCAACCTGGCCAAGTCGGTGACCGTGGAATAAGCGGTTCCACGTGGAACCTCAGGGTACGCGCCAGCTACCCTGATTCTGCTGACTGCAGGCGACGGCCAGGAAGCGGCCGTCGCCGGGCTCGCCGTAATAGTGGATGTCCTGCCGATAGGGCACACCCGGGCTGCGTGCACCCTGGCAGATACCGATCTCGCCCACCGGGCAGCGGTCGACGAAGCGCACCTCGGTCTGCTGACCCTTGAGCTGCGGCTGGCAGAAGCCGTCACGAAACAGCTGGGCGGGGATATCGATGTTGCTCTGGCAGATCTGCACGTCCACACTGGCCTGACGACTGCGAATCACGCAGGCATCGGCGAGTGCCAGTGACGGCAACAGCAGCAGCGGGATCAGCGATCGCCACATTCCAGCCCCTCTCCTCGATCAAATCGCCACTCTAGCACTCGACCTCCCGCCATGCGCCTCGCCGATATCAAGACCCATGTGATCGCCGGTCCTCTGGGGGCCGGCAAGACCACCCTGATCCGCCAGCTGTTTGCCCAGCGTCCCGCCCATGAACGGTGGGCGATCCTGGTCAATGAATTCGGCCAGGTCGGACTCGATGCGGCGCTGATGACCCCGGACGACGAGGGCCTGAGTATCGCCGAGGTCCCGGGTGGTTGCCTGTGCTGCGTCCAGGGCGTGCCCCTGCAGGTGGCCCTCACACGGCTGTTGCGACGCGCCCGGCCGCAGCGGCTGTTCATCGAGCCCTCCGGTCTCGGTCATCCCGCCAGCCTCTATCGGCAACTCCAGGCCTCGCCCTGGGCCGGGGTGCTGAGCCTGCAACCCCTGATCTGGGTAGTGGATGCCCGGCAGGTGCTGCAAGGCCAGCCCCTGCCGGAGGCCCAGCAACAGGCGCTGGAGCAGGCCGGTCTGGTCGTGCTCAACAAGAGCGCCGGTCTGGATCGGACGCTCCTGCCTGCGCAACTCGGCGACCGGCCGCTGTACTGGACCGAGGGCGGACAGATCCCCTTAACTGAACTACCCCTGGCAAATGCCGAGGCATCGACTGGCAGCGAGCTGCCCGAGCCTGGTGCCGTCATCAGCCCGCAGGCACTGCTGCTGCCGGGGCGTCCGCTGCGCTTCAGCCATATTCAGGAGGGGCACCAGGCCGTCGGTTGGCGCTGGCATTCCAGTCACAGCTTCGATGGGCCGGCGCTGCTGGCCCTGCTGGGAGGTCTTCCTGGCCTACTCAGACTGAAGGCGGTCCTGCAGCTGGCGGACGGCTGGCAGGCCTATAACGGTCTCGCCGGAGAAGCTCGCTGGGAACCGACCCTGTGGCGACGTGACAACCGGCTGGAGCTGATCCTGAAGGAGAGGCCGGATCTAGAGGCGCTTGAAAAGGCGCTGCGCGGGACCATTCGCGACATTTGAGGTTGCCAAATTTGTTCAGTTAATGATAATGATTATTAAATTTACTTCCTCTGCGTATTGCTCCCATGGCTCCGACGTCGCTTGCCAAGCCTGAACCCATTGTAATCGCTGCGCGTTCCGACGGTGACGAGGTGGAATCCGTCCAGGGACCGGTCAGGGCCGCCCTGACCGACGACGTGGAGCCGGTGGCCGGGGTCAATGCCGAGCGAAGCGAGCCCTCTGCCACCATCCTGTCGTTCCGCATGCCCGAGCGTAACGAAGAGATCCTGACACCGGTACTGACCCCGGTCGGTGCGGCCGAGCCGGGCGAGCAGCCACCGCGTGGCCGCGGCTGGGGCGCCGCCTCGGCGCTGTCGCTGATCATGCATGCCAGCATGGCAGCGGCACTGTTCATGGTGGTCCAGGCGCCGCCGGAGTTGAAGATCGCCAAGGGTGACGAACCCATGCAGGTCAGCTTCATCCAGTTGCCCAAACCGGTTCCTGAACCCCCGGCACCGACCCCGGCACCACCCGCGCCGCCGCCGCCACAACCCGAACCGCCGCCCCCGGAGCCTCCCAAGCCCGTGGAGCCACCGAAGCCGGTGGAGCCGCCCAAGCCGGTGGTGGAAAAGCCCAAACCCAAGCCGAAGCCCAAGCCGGTCGAACACAGCCAGCAGAAGCCGCTGCCGAAAAAGGTCGAGCCTGCTCCGGAGCCCGTCGCCCAGGCCGCGTCGTCACCGGCACCCGCGCCTGCGGCCACCGCTGCACCCAGTCAGCCGGCGCCGGCCGCGGCGGCGTCCGGCCCGCCAAAGACCGCGGGTCTGCCTAACGGCAGCATCGACGACGCCGATATCCGGCCGGTCAAGATGACACCGCCGGAATACCCGGAAATGCTCCGTCGTCGCGGTGTGGGTGGCGAGGTGCGGGTGATGTTCACCGTGACCGCTGACGGTCGACTGGCCGACATCCAGGTGCTGGAAGCCTCCAACAAGCAACTGGAGCGCGCCGTGCTCGAGGTGCTGGGCGAGTGGCGCTTCGCCCCACGGGTTTCCGGTGGTCAGATCGTGCCGCGCAAGGCGACCAAGACCTTCAACTTCAAGATCCAACGTCGTTAGATCACCAGGCTGCGGAGTCCCTGGCCGCTGGGGTCGCTCTAGGTCTGGATAACGGGACGCGCCATGGTCGAGCATTGCCCGAGCCCGAGCCCGATGCCGTCGAACGACGGCAACCTAACCAGCAACACTCAAAAGGTTTCCTTGAGTGCCTGATAGCGCTCTTGAAGTTCCCGGCGGATCTGCCGACGCTGCTGGGCCTGCACACAGCGCCGCTTCTCGTCCGTCGTCGCCGGTTCTAGTTGGGGAACCGGGCAGGATTTGCCGTCTTCGTCCACGGCGACCATGGTGAAGAAACAGCTGTTGGTATGGCGTACCGAGCGTTGCTGGATGTTCTCGGTGATGACCTTGATGCCGATCTCCATGGAGGTGGTCCCGGTGTAGTTCACCGAGGCGAGAAAGGTCACCAACTCACCGACGTGGATAGGTTCGCGAAAGATCACCTGGTCCACCGATAGCGTGACCACGTAGCGCCCGGCATAGCGGCTGGCGCAGGCATAGGCCACTTCGTCGAGATACTTGAGTAGCGCGCCCCCGTGGACCTTGCCGGAAAAGTTGGCCAGGTCCGGGGTCATCAGGATGGTCATGCTCAACTGGTGGTTGCCGGCTTCCATGGGCGAATCCTCGAGGGGAAATCCTGTAGACGGCGCAGCGGCGCCGTCTGTCACAGCCATCAACGGCCGGCGGAGAGACCGAAGTCGATGGGCAGGTCGGCGCCGGAAATGGCTGCCGCCTGGGGCTGGCAGAGGAAATAGACGAACTCGGCCACCTCTTCCGGCTGGATGAAACGCGCGGTTTCGCCCTGCGGATAGCGATTGAGCAAATTGCGACGATAGCCCGCCGGATCGCCGCTGCCGTAGTGGGCAGCCTGGAAGTCCAGCATGGGGGTGTCGATGTCGCCTGGCGAGACGGCGTTGACCCGCACACCATCGCGCGCCAGTTCCACCGCCAGATTCTGGCTGAAGAAGCGCACCGCCGCCTTGGCTGCACCATAGGCCGCCGCACCAGCGATGGGTTGACGCCCGGCGCCGCTAGCGACATTGATGATGACGCCGCGATTTTCCTTGAGGAAGGGGATGGCCGCCGAGCACATGAAGAAGGTGGCCTTGAGATTGACAGCCATCACCAGGTCGTAGTCGTCCTCGGTAAAGGTCTCCACCTCGCCTTCGCGCCAGATGCCCGCGGCATTGATCAGGGCATCCAGGCGCCCGGTACGGGCCATGACCTTGCTGACCAGGGAGCGGCAGCCCTCGGCGCTGGAGATATCGGCGGTCACGCTGGAATCCAGGCCGACGATGCCGTTCAACCCATGCAGGCCCTCGGCATCGCGGTCGGCGGCGGCGACGCGCCAGCGACTCTGGGCGAAGCGTTGCGCCAGGGCGCGGCCGAGGCCGCCCGCAGCGCCGGTGATCAGGACGACAGGAGTGCTCATGACGCATCCTCCGTAAGTGATGGCCTTATCCAGACCCATGTCGGGCAGGGTCGTTCAGTACCGGCCCGGTCAGCCTTCCAGCCAGACGTCGCGGGCCCAGATCCACACCGAATCCCAGGATTCGTCGGTCAGGTCGCCGTCTTCCCACAACAGTACCTCGCCTTCCTGGCTGACGCAGTAGTAGCCGTCATCGCTGGCGCAGAGGGGAATGTACTCACGCGGCAGGCCTTCGTCCCAGGCGGTGGCGGCCACTTCCGGCAGATAGGTGTGGGACTGCGGATCGGTGACGGTCACCGGCTCGATACGGCCATAGACCACGTCGCTGGCGGTCAGCAGGAATTCACGGAATTCCGGCGGCAGACTGATGAGCAGTTCTTCCTCGATCTCGACCAGCAGGTCTTCGTCGGGCAGCTCCAGGGGTACGGGAACGGGTTCGTTTTCTTCACGCAGGCGTTCGATGACGTCTTCCATAGCAGGCCTCTCTCGAAATGCGCACCGGATAAAGGGAAAAGAGGCGCGCAAGGTTAGCAGTTCAGTCCGGGATAACGGCAGCTTCCGTGCGGACTTGATAGCGGTTTCGAGAGATGTTCGGCAGGCGGCGCCCATGAAAAAGCCCGGCGTAGAGCCGGGCTTTTCGATGAAGCGCCCTTATCAGGCGTTCTGGCGGATACCGGCCAGCAGCCAGGGCTGGTTCTCGCCGGCCATGCGCTCCATGCGCCAGCTTTCGCTGAACGGCTGACCCTGGTCGAAGCGCGATTCCTTGGAGACACCGTTGAAGGTGATGGTGGCGATGGTCTTGCCTTGCAGGTCCTCGACACCGTCCAGGGTAGCGTTCAGGTTCTCGATGTAGGTGGACTGGAAGCCTTCGCCCAGCGCAGCGCGCTCGTCACGCAGCCACTGCAGCATCTGCGGGGTGACGAACTCGGAGATCTTGTCCATCTCGTTGGCGTCCCAGTGCTGCTGCAGGCTCATGAAGTGATCGCGACCGGCGGCCACGAAGCGCTCGGCATTGAACCAGCTCGGGGCGTTGATCACCGGCGCGGCACCGGCAGCGGCACCGCCGAACAGACCGCCATTGCCGGGCTGGTTGGGTATCTCGCGCTGCATGGGTGCATGACCGGCCACGGCGGGCTGCGGACCGGCCTGCTGCTTGCGACGGGCGATCAGGCGGAAGATCACGAAGGCGATGAGGGCCAGGATCAGGAAGTCGAAGAACTGGAAGCCTTCGAAGCCGTCACCCATGAACATGGAGGCCAGCAGACCACCGGCGGCGATACCGGCCAGCGGGCCGAGCCAGCGCGAAGCGCCACTGGGACGGGCAGCGGCAGCGGCGCCAGCACCGGCGGCGGGAGCGGCCATGCCCGGCTGCTGGGTCGGCGCGGCCTGGCGGGTCTGGTGGATGGGCGCGGCGCCAGCGGACTTGCCGGCGCCCATGCGTTTGGCATTGGCATCCAGGCTGAGCGTGAGGCCCAGGCACAGGATCATGAAGATGCTCATCAGGCGTTGCATGTGGTGTTCTCTCTGTGAAGAGTCTGGTGTTGGATACATCTTGCGCTGCCCGGTCAAGTACAGCCAGCGTGAATTGTTTCGGTATTTTGCCCTGTCGGCGTTCCCTGGAAGCAGGCCGCCAAGTGCCTGCAACCGTTAAAAATTTTCAAGCACATCAATCTGTTACAGATTTTTGCAAAGTCCGTCACAAGAGTTTGCAGCTGCTAGTCTTGGTCTCCAGTCAGCGCAGGTGTCGGGAGAGTGCCCGGCCCGTCAGAGGAGGGCCCGGCCGATGCATGCTCTAGCTTTTATCCAGGACATGGCCGTCATCATGCTGGTGGCCGGCGTGGTGACCATCCTCTTCCATCGCCTCAAGCAGCCCGTGGTCCTGGGCTATATCCTCGCCGGCTTCATCATCGGACCCCACACCCCGCCATTCGGTCTGATCCACGACGAAGAAAGCATCAAGACCCTCGCCGAGGTGGGGGTCATCTTCCTGATGTTCAGCCTTGGCCTGGAATTCTCGCTGCGCAAGCTGTTCCGGGTGGGCGCCACGGCCTTCATCGCCGCCTTCCTGGAGATCAGCCTGATGCTCTGGCTGGGGTACCAGGTAGGGCAGATGTTCGACTGGTCGCACATGGATTCGCTGTTCCTCGGCGCCATCCTGGCCATCTCCTCGACCACCATCATCGTCAAGGCGCTCAACGAGCTGAAGATGAAGCACGAACGCTTCGCCCAGCAGATCTTTGGCGTGCTGATCGTCGAGGACATCCTTGGCATCGGCATCATCGCCCTGTTGTCGGGCCTGGCGGTGAGCGGCTCGGTGGCGCCGGGCGCGGTAGCCTCGACCCTGGGCAAGCTGAGTCTGTTCATGATCGTGGCCCTGGTCATCGGCATCCTGCTGGTGCCACGCCTGCTGGCCTACGTGGCCAAATTCGAAAGCAACGAGATGCTGCTGATCACGGTGCTGGGGCTGTGCTTCGGCTTCTGCCTGCTGGTGGCCAAGCTGGAATACAGCGTGGTGCTGGGTGCCTTCCTGATCGGCGCCATCATGGCCGAATCGCGCCAGCTGCTGCAGATCGAGACACTGGTGGAGCCGCTGCGCGACATGTTCAGCGCCATCTTCTTCGTCGCCATCGGCCTGCTGCTCGATCCCAAGGTGCTGGTGGAATACGCCTGGCCGATCACCGTGATCAGCGTCGCCGTGGTCCTGGGCAAGATCCTCGCCTGCAGCCTGGGGACGCTGATCGCCGGCAACGACGGCCGGACTTCGCTGCGGGTCGGCATGGGTCTGGCGCAGATCGGCGAGTTCTCCTTCATCATCGCCACCCTGGGGATCACCCTGGGCGTCACCAGCCATTTCCTCTATCCGGTGGCGGTGGCCGTGTCGGCGGTCACCACGCTGCTCACCCCCTATCTGATCAGGGCCGCCGATCCGCTGGCGCTGTGGATCGGCCGCTGGCTGCCGCAGCCCCTGCAGCGGGTGCTGGGCATCTATGGCGAATGGCTGCGCAGCATCCAGCCCCAGGGCGAGAAGGCGGTCCTGGCCGGCATGATGAGACGCATCCTGCTGCAGGTCGGCATCAACCTGTCGCTGGTCATCGCCATCTTCCTCGGCGGGGCCTATTTCGCCGGCGGCCTGGCGGGCTGGCTCGGCACCTGGATCGCCGATGCCGATCTGCAGAAGGCCTGCATCTGGGGTGGCGCTCTGCTCTTGTCGCTGCCCTGCCTGATCGCCGCCTATCGCAAGCTCAAGGCCCTGGCCATGCTGATGGCCGAACTCAGCGTCAGGCAGAACCAGGCCGGGCGCTACACGCAACCGGTGCGGCGACTGGTCAGCGAGTTGATCCCGCTGCTGTCGCTGGCCGGCATCCTGGTGCTGCTGGCGGCTCTGAGCAGCAGCATCCTGCCACGCGGCGAGCTGTTGCTGCTGATCGGCCTAGTCGCCGTGGTGGTGATCGCGGTGCTGTGGCGCTGGTTCATCCGCGTCCATTCGCGACTGCAGATCGCCTTCATCGAGACCCTGGAGCAGGACAAGGGCGGACACCATTAGCCCGCTTTTGCGCAATCCAGCCATTGCCGGCTGGGGATCGACGCGGCAGAATCGCTCTAAGTCGCCCGTTTGAATGAACGGGACGATGGCAAGGGAATGCGCAATGCAGGAAATCGGCTTGGCCGCTTTCTGCCGTCCGGCAATCTCCCACCGGCGGTCAGGCCCTTTTCCTGCGCCCCTTCAAGGTCGCCAGGCGAGCAGCAGCACGCCCCCGCCGATGGCGGCGATGCCGCACCACTGGCGCAGGTCCAGGCGCTCACCCAGCAGCGCCACGCCAAAGATCGCCACCAGCACCACGCTCAGCTTGTCCACTGGCGCCACCAGCGATGCCGGGCCCAGCTTGAGCGCCCGGTAGTAGCACAGCCAGGACAGGCCGGTGGCCACACCCGAAAGCAGCAGGAACAGATAGCTGCGCCCGGCGATGCTGGCCAGGGGTTGCGCCTGTCCGGTGGCCAGGACGATGGCCGCCAGGACCACCACGACCACCAGGGTGCGCAACAGGGTGGCGAAATCGGCGTTGACGTGTTCCACGCCCAGCTTGCCGAAGATGGCGGTCAGGGCGGCGAAGGCCGCCGCCAGGAGCGCCCAGAACAGCCAGGAGGTGGTCATCGCTAGAGGGGTTCGAGCTTGGCGTAGCTCACCATCAGCCACTTGCTGCCTTCGGACTTGAAGTTCACCTGCACCCGGGCATGGGCGCCGGAGCCCTCGTAGTTGAGGATGACGCCTTCGCCGAACAGCGCATGACGCACCGGCTGACCGAGACTGAAGGTGGTTTCCGGCACCGGTGCCTGGGCGAAGAGGTTGGGACGACTGCCGGCGAAGGGCTGCTTGACCGCATTGGACAGGCGCACCTCCTGGATCAGGCCGTCCGGTACCTCGCGCACGAAGCGCGACACCTTGTTGTAGGTCTCGCTGCCGTAGAGACGGCGGGTCTCCGCATAGCTCATCACCAGGCGGCGCATGGCCCGGGTGATACCCACGTAGGCCAGGCGACGTTCCTCTTCCAGACGGCCGGGTTCCTCCAGGCTCATCTTGTGCGGAAACAGCCCTTCTTCCATGCCGGCGAGGAACACCAGGGGGAATTCCAGGCCCTTGGCGCTGTGCAGGGTCATCAGCTGGACGCTGTCTTCGTGGCTGTCGGCCTGGGTGTCCCCGGATTCCAGGGCGGCGTGGTCGAGGAAGGCCGCCAGGGGCGTCATCTCCTCGTCGCCGCTGAAATCGAAGGAACGCGCGGCGCTGACCAGTTCTTCCAGGTTTTCCACCCGTGCTTGGCCTTTCTCGCCCTTTTCTTCCTTGTGGAAGGTGACCAGGCCGGTCTGCTCGATGATCTGTTGCACGAGATTGTGCAGGGACAGGTCCTCGGCCTTGAGGGCCAGGGTATCGACCAGCTCGACGAAGACGTTGAGCGCCGAGGCGGCGCGACCCGACACCGCGCGGGCGCCGACCAGGTCGTGCAGCGCCTGCCATAGCGAGGTGTTCTGCGCCCGCGCGGCGCTGCGCAGGGCCTCCACGGTCTTCTCGCCGATGCCCCGCGGCGGCACGTTGATCACCCGCTCCAGGGCGGCGTCGTCGTGGCGATGCTGGATCAGCCGAAGGTAGGCCATGGCGTTCTTGATCTCGGCGCGCTCGAAGAATCTCAGACCGCCATAGATGCGATAGGGGATCTTCTCGCGCAGCAGCGCCTCTTCCAGCACCCGCGACTGGGCGTTGGAGCGGTAGAGGATCGCCATCTCGCTGCGCCGGCTGCCCTTCTTAAACTCGCTCTCGATGGTTTCGACGATGTAGCGGGCTTCGTCGTGCTCGTTGAAGCCGGCATAGAGGGTGATCGCCTCGCCTTCGCCGGTGTCGGTCCACAGCTCCTTGCCGAGGCGACCGAAGTTATGGGCGATCAGGCCGTTGGCGGCCTTGAGGATGGTGTCAGTGGAGCGATAGTTCTGCTCCAGGCGGATGATCTCGGCCGAGAAATCCTCGTTGAACTGCTGGATGTTCTCGATCTTGGCACCGCGCCAGCCATAGATGGACTGGTCGTCGTCGCCCACCACCATGAGGCTGGCGCCGTTCTGGGCGAGGTGCTTGAGCCAGGCGTACTGGACGGCGTTGGTGTCCTGGAATTCGTCCACCAGCAGGTGCTGGAAGCGCCGCTGGTAGTGTTCCAGCAGGCTGGGATTGTTGCGCCAGAGATCCAGGGCGCGCAGCAGCAGCTCGGAGAAGTCGATCACTCCAGCACGGGCGCAGGCCGCCTCGTAGGCTTCGTAGATGCTGCGCATGGTGCTGAGGAAGAGATCGCCTGCGGCCTGGATATGCTGCGGCCGCAGGCCCTCGTCCTTCTGACCGTTGATGAACCACTGCGCCTGGCGCGCCGGCCAGCGCTGCTCGTCGAGGCCCAGCTCGCGGATCACCCGCTTGACGATGCGCTGCTGGTCGTCGCTGTCGAGAATCTGGAAATTCTGCGACAGTCCAGCTTCCTGCCAGTGGGCCCGCAGCAGACGGTGCGCGAGGCCGTGGAAGGTGCCGACCCACATGCCCTGGGGACTCATGCCGAGCAATTGCTCGATGCGGTGGCGCATCTCGGCGGCGGCCTTGTTGGTGAAGGTCACCGAGAGGAGGGAGTGCGGCGAGGCGCGCTCGACCTGGATCAGCCAGGCGATGCGGTGCACCAGCACCCGGGTCTTGCCCGAGCCGGCACCGGCCAGGACCAGTTGGCGACCCAGGGGCGCGGCCACGGCCTGACGCTGGGCATCGTTGAGGGAATTGAGCAGCAGGGAGATGTCGTCATTCATCGCCGCATTCTACCGATGCGGTAGAAGGAGCGCCAAACCGGACGGATGGGAGGCGAGGCGGGGGTTCGGGGGAAGGCGTGGGAGCGGCGCCTCAGGCGGCGATCGGCGAGCGCCAGTCATCGGAACCGGAGGTACCGGAGACCTCGTGGGTCCAGACGATCTTGCGGTAGGTGAAGTAGACGTCTTCCAGGTGGGTGAAGTGCGCCATGCTCGGGTCCTGGCAGTTGGGCATGCGCGACTGGACGTCGACGATGATGGCGTCCTCCAGTTCGATGGTGAAGTAGTGCTCCTGGGTGCCGGTGGCCGAGGTGCGGTACCACTCCAGGCGGCACTTGCCGAGGCGTTCGCCGGAGGTGAGGGCATTGAAGATTAGCGGCGAGGCCTTGTCGAAGACCTTGGTGATCATCAGCGGCTTGTGCACGCGCTGGCCGGTGGGCTGACCCGACTGGGGATCGCGGGGAATGATCACCTGGTGATTGAAGGCCTGGACCAGGATCTGGTCTTCGTGGCCTTCCTGGAAGATGTTGCCGACCGAGTCTTCGGTAAAGGTGCCGGCGGTGATCAGGCCTTGCTTGGTGCCTTCGAGGGACAGATACGCGGGGGTTGGCATGGTGCTCTCCTTGCCTGGTGATAGGGCTTCATGGCCCGGGTACCAGGTCTTAACAAAGGCCGCGCCAGAACCGAAAAATCCTTTCTGATCAGTGACTTGTAAAAGGACTACAAGACGGGGGCGGACTACTGTGCGCCATTGCTCGGGAATCTGCGCAAGGCCTTGCGCAGAGCGGTTCAAAAGCTGCTCGGGCTCAGGTAGTCGCCTGTCCGGGCGACTACCAAGTACTGGCGCGAGGGCGAAAAAGACCCTGCTGAATCGTAATGACCAAGAGCCTTGGCGATCGTTATGTAGTATAAGTGCGACGCACTACATCCGCCCGCTAGACGAGATACGCCTGTGAACCTCATGCAACACATTGCTCAATCCCGCCACCTGCTGCGCAAGTCGGAGCTCAAGGTCGCCGAGCAGGTCATGGTGGATCCGGCTGCCGTCATGCACAGCTCCATGGCCGACCTCGCCCACAACGTCGGCGTGAGCGAACCCACCATCGTGCGTTTCTGCCGGGCCATCGGTTGCGATGGCTTCCAGGATCTCAAGCTGCGCCTGGCGCAGAGCCTGGCGGCGGGGGCCAGTTTCGGCCAGTTCGCCATCCACGAGAACGATGCGGTGGAAGACTTCAGCTTGAAGATCTTCGACACCACCCTGCACACCCTCATGGACGTGCGCGAGCGCCTGGACATGCGGGCGCTGGAAACGGCCATCGAGGCGATCGCCAAGGCCCAACGGGTGATGTTCTACGGCTTCGGCGCCTCGGGTTCGGTGGCCAACGACGCCCAGCACAAGTTCTTTCGCCTGCAGCTCAGCGCCACCGCCTATTCCGATCCGCACATGCAGGCCATGTCGGCGGCGACCCTGACACCGTCCGATGCGGCCATCTGCATCTCCCAGTCGGGGCGTTCCAAGGACCTGCTGATCACCGCCAATCTGGTGCGCGACAACGGCGCGGCGCTGATCACCATCTGCCCGGGCCAGACGCCGCTGGCCGACCTGTCCACGGTCAACATCGCCATCGACGTGCACGAAGACACCGACATCTATGTGCCCCTGACCTCGCGCATCGCCCACCTGGTGGTGATCGATGTACTGGCCATGGGCGTGGCCATGTCCCGTGGTCCGGCGCTGGTCGAGCATCTCAAGAGCGTGAAGCGCAGCCTGCGCAGTCTGCGGCTGTCGTCGAAGTCGACCAAGCACAGCGACACCCAATAGTCGTCTCGCTGTCGCCAAACCGTCACCTGTTGGGGTGAAGCTGCCCATTCCGATCCCAGCCCGGAGGAATTGGCATGACCGCTCTCATCCAGCAATCCAGCGTTCGTCTCGACAGCAAGACTCGCAGAAAGCTCCAGGATCAACGGCGGATGAAATTCCGCCGAGCCATCGAGGCCCGAGCCGAGGAACAGCGGCTTGCCGTGGAACTCGATGAACTGCTGTTTCTCAATCAGCTGCTGGACGAGCGCCAGGCCCAGCGCCGGCAGCAGGCTCCAGGGCAATACCTAACGCATTGATCAGGCTGCGCTGGCCGCGCAGATAGTCGACGAAAGCCTGGGCCACCGGCGACAGCGGCTTGCCGCGGACCTGGACCACGCACCAGGAACGGCGCAACGGCAGCTCGGCGACGTCCAGCTCGACCAGGCTGCCGGCGGCGAGATCGCTGCGAATGGCCTGGCGCGGCAGCAGGGCCAGCCCGAGTCCGGCGCGGACCGCCTCGCGTTGCGCTTCGAAGGCGCCGATCTCCAGCTGTTCGGCGAAGTGCGCGCGCTTCTGCTTGAGGTAGTCCTCGCAGGCCTGGCGCGTGCCGGAGCCGACCTCGCGCACCAGCAGCGGATAGGCCGTCAGATCACGCAGGCTCAGGCCATGGCGGCCGGCCAGGGCATGGCCCGGGCGCGCCACGGCGACGATGGCGTTGTCCAGCAAGGGCAGGAAATCCAGATCCGCGCCACTCGGCACCCCCGACATCAGCGCCACGTCCTCGCGATTCTCCGTCAGCCGACGCAGCACCCGGGCATGGTTGCCCACGGTCAGCGCCAGGTCGACCTGGGGATGGCTGCTGCGGAACTGGCTGAACAAGTGCGGCGCCAGGTATTGGGCGCTGCTTTCCACCCCCAGGCGCAGCTGGCCGTGCAGGGCGCCGCGCAGATTCGACAGCTGCATGTCCAGGCTGCCCAGCCGGGCGAAGAGATCGCGACCGGTCTGGCGCAGGGCCTCGCCGGCCTCGGTGAGGTAGAGGGTGCGATTGAGGTAGTTGAACAGGGGCGCACCCACCACCTCTTCGAGCTGACGCACCTGCAGGCTCACCGCCGGCTGGGTCAGCGCCATGATGTCGGCCGCCCGGCTGTAGGAGCAGGCCTCGCAGACGGGCTCGAACACCTGCAACTGGCGAAAGGTGAGTCGCATCAACGGCTTGCGCATGGGCATCGGCGAGATCCATAAGGAATGACTTATGGAGTATCCAACAATTATTTATTTTCCATAAGAGAGGCCCTGGCGTAGCTTCAGGTCACCGGCAATAACAAGCGGCTGCAGGCTGCAGCAGACAAGGAGCCAGGTGTGATCAAGAAGATACTTATCGCCAATCGGGGCGAGATCGCCGTGCGCATCGTGCGTGCCTGTGCCGAGATGGGCATTCGCTCGGTAGCGGTCTACTCCGACGCCGATCGCCAGGCGCTCCACGTGAAACGTGCCGACGAGGCCCATGGGATCGGCAGCGATCCGCTGGAGGGCTATCTCAATCCGCGCAAGCTGGTGAACCTCGCCGTGGAGACCGGCTGCGATGCCCTGCATCCCGGCTATGGCTTCCTTTCCGAAAATGCCGAACTGGCGGAAATCTGCGCCCAGCGCGGCATTCGCTTCATCGGACCGTCCGCCGAGGTCATCCGTCGCATGGGCGACAAGACCGAGGCGCGGCGCAGCATGATCGCCGCCGGCGTGCCCTGCACCCCCGGCACCGAGGGCAACGTGGCGGACATCGCCGAGGCCCTGCGCGAAGGCGATCGTATCGGTTATCCGGTGATGCTCAAGGCTACCTCCGGCGGGGGCGGACGGGGTATCCGCCGCTGCAACTCCCGCGAGGAACTGGAGCAGGCCTATCCACGGGTGATCTCTGAGGCGACCAAGGCCTTCGGCTCGGCCGAGGTGTTCCTCGAGAAGTGCATCGTCAATCCCAAGCACATCGAGGCGCAGATCCTCGCCGACAGCCACGGCAATACCGTGCACCTGTTCGAGCGTGACTGCTCCATCCAGCGGCGCAACCAGAAGCTGATCGAGATCGCGCCCAGCCCCCAGCTGACCCCCGAGCAGCGCGCCTATATCGGCGACCTGGCGGTGCGCGCGGCCAAGGCGGTGGGTTACGAGAACGCCGGTACCGTGGAATTCCTGCTCGCCGAGGGCGAGGTGTATTTCATGGAGATGAACACCCGGGTGCAGGTGGAGCACACCATCACCGAGGAAATCACCGGCATCGACATCGTGCGCGAGCAGATCCGCATCGCCTCGGGGCTGCCGCTGTCCTTCGCCCAGGAAGACGTCCTGCACCGTGGTTTCGCCCTGCAGTTCCGCATCAATGCCGAGGACCCGAAGAACAACTTCCTGCCGAGCTTCGGCAAGATCACCCGCTACTACGCGCCGGGCGGACCGGGGGTGCGCACCGACACGGCCATCTACACCGGCTACGTGATCCCGCCGTACTACGACTCCATGTGCCTCAAGCTGATCGTCTGGGCGCTGACCTGGGAAGAGGCCATGGATCGCGGCCTGCGCGCCCTGGACGACATGCGTGTGCAGGGGGTAAAGACCACCGCGCCCTATTACCAGGCCATCCTGCGCGATCCGGAATTCCGCAGCGGGCGCTTCAACACCAGCTTCGTGGAAAGCCATCCGGAGCTGACCCAGTACTCGATCAAGCGCAACCCGACGCACCTGGCCATTGCCATAGCCGCCGCCATCGCCGCCCACGCCGGTCTGTAAGGACGACAGAACAATGAAAAGCATCCAGATCACCGACACCATCCTGCGCGACGCCCACCAATCGCTGCTGGCGACCCGCATGCGCACCGAAGACATGCTGCCGATCTGCGCCAAGCTCGACCAGGTCGGCTACTGGTCGCTGGAAGTCTGGGGCGGCGCCACCTTCGACGCCTGCGTGCGCTTCCTCAAGGAAGATCCCTGGGAGCGTCTGCGCCAGTTGCGCCAGGCACTGCCCAACACCCGGCTGCAGATGCTGCTGCGCGGCCAGAATCTGCTCGGCTACCGGCACTACAGCGACGACGTGGTCGAGGCCTTCGTCGAGCGCGCCGCGGCCAATGGCACCGACGTCTTCCGCATCTTCGATGCCATGAACGATGTGCGTAACCTGGAAACCGCCATCCGCGCGGTCAAGGCCAGCGGCAAGCATGCCCAGGGCACCCTCTGCTACACCACCAGCCCGGTGCACACGGTGGCGGCCTTCGTCGACCAGGCACGGCGCATGGCCGACCTGGGCGTGGACTCCATCGCCATCAAGGACATGGCCGGTCTGCTGACGCCCTATGCCACCGGCGAACTGGTCAAGGCGCTCAAGGCGGCCCTCAGCCTGCATGTGGTGGTGCATTCCCACGACACCGCCGGGGTGGCCGCCATGTGCCAGCTGAAAGCGGTGGAAAACGGCGCCGATCGCATCGATACGGCGATCTCCAGTATGGCCTGGGGTACCAGCCACCCGGGGACCGAGTCCATGGTCGCGGCCTTGCGCGACACGCCCTACGACACCGGTCTGAACCTGGAACTGCTGCAGGAAATCGGCCTGTACTTCCATGCGGTGCGCAAGAAGTACCACCAGTTCGAGAGCGAATTCACCGGGGTCGACACCCGGGTACAGGTCAACCAGGTGCCGGGCGGCATGATCTCCAACCTGGCCAACCAGTTGCGCGAGCAGGGCGCCCTCAATCGCATGAACGAGGTGCTGGAAGAGATCCCGCGGGTACGCAAGGACCTGGGCTACCCGCCCCTGGTGACCCCGACCTCGCAGATCGTCGGCACCCAGGCCTTCTTCAACGTGCTGGCCGGCGAGCGCTACAAGACCATCACCAACGAGGTGAAGCTCTATCTGCAGGGTCGCTACGGCAAGGCGCCGGGCGCCATCTGCGAGCAGCTGCGCAAGCAGGCCATCGGCCAGGAAGAGGTGATCGAGGTGCGTCCGGCCGATCTGCTCAGCCCCGAGCTGGCGCGCCTGCGTGCCGAGATCGGCGACCTAGCCAAGAGCGAAGAGGACGTGATGACCTTTGCCATGTTCCCTGACATCGGGCGCAAGTTCCTCGAGGAGCGCGTCGCCGGGACCCTGGTGCCGGAAGCCCTGCTGCCCATGCCGTCGGCCGATGGCGTGGCCGCGGTGGGTGGCCAGGGCGTGCCGACCGCCTTCAGCGTCGACGTGCATGGCGAGACCTATCAGGTGGACATCACCGGTATCGGCCTCAAGAGCGAGGGCAAGCGGCACTTCTACCTGTCCATCGACGGGGTGCCGGAAGAGGTGGTGTTCGAAGCCAGCGGTGAGTTCGTCGCCGAGGGCGGTCAGCGGCGGCGCCAGGCGGAGCGTCCGGGTGACGTCAGCACCACCATGCCGGGCAACATCGTCGAGGTGCTGGTCAAGGAGGGTGATCAGGTCAAGGCCGGGCAGGGCGTGCTGGTCACCGAAGCCATGAAGATGGAAACCGAGATCCAGTCCCCCATCGCCGGCACCGTCACCGCGGTACGGGTGGCCAAGGGCGACCGGGTCAATCCGGGCGAGGTGTTGATCGAAATCGAAGGCTGAGATCACTTCGATTTCCCTTGGGGCCCTCGGGCCCCTTTTTTGTTTGACGATGACTCCAGCCCAGCACTTCGCTGGACTGCGCCCAGGCCCGCTACATCAGGTTTATCAAGGACTTAGGCGAGTCCATCATATGCCGGTGCTTTCCGAAACTTGACCCGGCTTCCGGTCGCGTGGCTCCCATGTGGCTCTTGGAAACCGAGGTTTCCGAGGAGTCCTCATGGCAAGAATCAAACTCACCAAGTCCGCCGTCGATGCCGCCAAGCCTCAGGCGCAGGCCGTCGAACTCCGAGACACCGTGGTGCCCGGCTTCCTGTGCAAGATCACCCCGGCCGGCCGCAAGGTGTTCATGCTCCAGTACCTCACGAACGCCGGCGAGCGCCGCAAGCCCGCCCTGGGCCAGTACGGGGAACTGACCGTCGAGCAGGCCCGCGTTATGGCGCAGGAGTGGCTGGCCGAGGTGCGCCGGGGCGGCGACCCGAGCGCGGCCAAAGCTGCGGCCCGCAAGGCGCAGACCATGAAGGAGTATTGCCTCACCTTCATGGAGGACTACTCCAGGCAGCGCAACAAGCCCAGCACTCAGCGGGGCTATCAGGGCGTCATCGACCGCTGCATCATCCCGATCATGGGGCGGATGAAGGTGCAGGACGTGAAGCGCCCGGACGTGGCCGCGCTGATGAAGAAGCTGGCCCACAAGCCGGCCGAGGCCAACCGCACCTTCGGCGTGCTGCGCAAGATGTTCAACCTGGCCGAAGTGTGGGGGCTGCGTCCGGACGGCACCAATCCGTGCCGCCACGTCCCGATGTTCCCGGCCGGCAAGGAAACCCGGCTCATCGTGGACGACGAGCTGGTGAGGATCTTCCGGCATCTGGAACACCTGGAGGCGGAAGGATTGGAGAACTACGTCATCCCGCTGGCGATCCGCCTGCAATTCGAGTTCGCCGCCCGCCGCTCCGAAATCTGCCCGCTGGAGTGGGACTGGGTTGATCTGGAGAAGCGCCGAGTGGTCTGGCCCGACAGCAAGACCGGCGGCATTTCCAAGCCCATGAGCGAGGAAGCCTATCGGCTGCTTTCGACGGCGCCGCGCCGGGGGAACTGCCCCTACGTCCTGCCGTCGCCCAACGACCCGGCCCGGCATCTGACGCATGGCGAACACTATGGCGGCTGGAAGCGCGTACTCAAGGCCGCCGGTGTGCCACATGTCGGCACGCACGGTATCCGCCACCGGGCCACGACCGACATTGCCAATTCGGGCGTGCCGACCAAGGTCGGCATGAAGCTGACGGGCCATAAGACGGTGGCGATGTTCATGCACTATGTCCACACCGAGGACAAGCCGGTGCGGGATGCGGCCGAACTGGTGGCGAGCCGGCGGCAGGCCATCACGGGTGCGCGGCGCCCTGCGGAGGTGACGGCATGAAGAGGAAGACGCCTACGGCGGCGGGGGACACCCCCGCCGCCTTGCCGGTCGGCTACGCCGGTATCCATAGCGGCATTGTGGAAGTGCTCGATGCCGCCCGCCACGCGGCAGCACGCAGCGTCAATGCGCTGATGACCGCCAGCTATTGGGAAATCGGCCGCCGCATCGTGCAGGCCGAGCAGCAGGGCAAGCGGCGAGCGGGCTACGGCGAACAGTTGATCGAGCGGCTGTCCGCCGACCTGACCGCGCAGTTCGGGCGTGGGTTCAGCCGCCCGAACTTGCAACAGATGCGGTCGTTCTTCCTGACCTGGCCAATTCGCCAGACAGTGTCTAGCGAATCTTCTCCGGCGCCGGTGGCGCGTCCCTGGCGCCTTGATGAGCTGGCCCAGGTCTTCACGCTGCCGTGGTCGGCCTACGTCCGGCTGCTGTCGGTAAAGGATGAACACGCCCGCCAGTTCTACGAGGCCGAAGCCCTGCGCGGCGGTTGGAGCGTGCGCCAGCTTGATCGGCAGATCAACAGCCAGTTCTACGAACGCACGGCGCTGTCGGAGAACAAGGCGGCGATGCTGGTCAAGGGCGCCGTGCCGAAGGCCGAGGATGTCGTCACCCCCGACGATGCAATCAAAGACCCGTATGTGCTGGAGTTCCTCGACCTCAAGGACGAGTATTCGGAGTCCGACCTTGAGCAAGCCTTGATCCGGCGGCTGGAGGACTTCCTGCTCGAACTCGGCGACGGGTTCGCCTTCGTCGGGCGGCAGCGTCGGTTGCGCATTGACCAGACCTGGTATCGGGTCGATCTGCTGTTCTTCCATCGTCGGTTGCGCTGCCTGGTCATCATCGACTTGAAGCTCGGTGCGCTGACCCATGCCGACGTGGGCCAGATGCACCTATATTGCAATTATGCGAAGGAGCACTGGACGTTTGCCGACGAGAACCCGCCCGTGGGCCTAATCTTGTGTACGGACAAGGGACACGCCCTGGCGCGGTACGCGTTGGAGGGCTTGCCCAGCAAAGTAATGGCAGCGAATTACCGGCTGGTGCTGCCGGATGCCGAAGTGCTGCAAAAGGAACTGGAGAACACGCGGCGTCTGATCGAATCTCGCGGAACGATTGTCCCCAAGAAGCGCAAGCGATAACCGGGCGTCCCGGCGCGCCGCCGTCGGGTTCGCGGGTCGCGCCCCGTGCTTCGTGCCGAATCGCGGCTATTCCGGCGGTGACTCCTGACGCCTCTCTCCCAGCTCGCCGGTCTTTGAACCGCGTGCTTCGACTCCCCAAAAGGCGAAAATTATGCAGTTCGAGGGGCATGTTGTCACCGACTGCACGTGCCGGGACTAGCAAGAACTTCTAGAATGGCAAAAAGCCTCCTGGTTCAATGCGGAAAGTCATGAACTGGGTAAGGCCATCAGAACGGTCTACGACCGGCAATAACGAAGGGGGAGACGAATGATCGGTCGTGGATCTGAATGGCGTCGTTGGGAACCGCATATCCATGCGCCGGGCACCGTTCTCAACAATCAATTCGGTGGTGGCTCTGCTTGGGACACTTATCTCGAAAGCCTTGAGGCCGCGACGCCGAAGATCGAGGCGCTTGCGGTAACAGACTACTATCTCACGGACACCTACGAAGAGGTCTTGTCGCACAAAGCGGCGGGCCGTTTGCCCAATGTGCAGCTCATCTTCCCAAATGTTGAACTGCGCCTAGACGTCGCCGCCAAGACTGGCTTTGTCAATTTGCACCTTCTCGTCAGCCCCGAAGACTCAAATCACGTCGCTGAGCTGCATCGCATTCTTCAACGGCTCCAGTTTCAGGCGCATGGCGACACATTCAACTGCACCCGAGCCGACCTGATCTCACTCGGCAGGAAGGCCGACACAAACATCACCGATGATCGCGCGGCCCTTGCGCACGGCGCAACTCAGTTCAAAGTCAATTTCGACCAACTCCGTCGTGTCGTGCGCGAAAGCGAGTAGGCGAAAGCGAACATCCTCATCGCCGTGGCGGGCGCCGCCGGCGACGGCACGTCGGGACTGCGTCAGGCGTCCGATACGACGATGCGCGAAGAGATCGAGAAGTTCGCGCACGTCATCTTCTCAAGCACTCCAGCGCAACGGGAGTTTTGGTCCGGACGTCGGAGCCTGACGCTCGATCAACTCCGCGAGCGATTTGGCGGATGCAAGCCGTGCCTGCATGGAAGCGACGCTCACGACCAGAAGACGGTCGGCCGACCCGTCGAAGATCGCTTTTCGTGGCTCAAGGGTGGCCTCGAATTCGATGCCCTGCGCCAAGCCTGCATCGACCCCGAAGGCCGCGCCCATGTCGGTACGGAGCCGCCGCGCACTGCGCTTCCGTCGCAGGTAATCTCGCATGTAACGATCGCCGATGGGGACTGGGCGACCACTCCTGACATCCCGCTAAACCCGGGCCTTGTCGCCATTATCGGCGCGCGTGGCTCCGGCAAGACCGCTCTTGCTGACATGATTGCAGCAGCATGCGATGCGATAACGCCCGTGGCATGGCGCGTGAACGAGAACGCCAGCCCCTCATTCTTGGTCCGTGCTCGCAAGCTACTAGGCGAATCGTCCGCCACGCTGACCTGGGGCGGCGGCGCGACGGTCACGCGCTTTCTCGACGGTCGCGACGCGAACAGCCACCTGTCCTTTCCACGCGCCCGCTATCTCTCACAACAATTTGTCGAAGAGCTGTGCTCTGCGAATGGAGTGTCGGACGGACTTATTGCTGAGATCGAACGGGTCATATTCGAGGCCCATCCGCAGGACGACCGCGAAGGCGCCATCGATTTCGCCGAGTTGCGCGACTATCGCACCGCTCGCTTCCAGCAGGCGCGCGAGCGAGAGGCCGATGCGATCGCGGACGTCTCCGATCGCATCGCCGCGGAATTCGAGAAAGAAGCATCGATTGCTTCCCTAACGGCCCAAGTCGCGCAGAAGACCGGACAAATCAAGAGCTACAACCAAGACCTCGCCAAGCTCGTAGTCAAAGGCACCGAAGCTCAAGCCCAGCGGCACACGCAGCTAGGCCAGGCCGTCCAGGCGATCCGCGGGACGATTCAGGCCTACGGTAACCAGCGCCGGACCTTTCTTGCCCTGCAGGACGAAGTCGCCAGCACGCGCGCAACCAAGGCCCCGGAACTCTTGCGCCAGGCCAAGGAGCGCCACCAGCACAGTGGCTTGAGCCCGCAGCAATGGGACGAGTTCTTGCTCATCTACAAAGGCGACGTGGACAAGAGCCTGGCCGGCTACGTGGCTTGGGCTGACAAGCAGATCGCGACCCTTACCGGCCCGCCCGTTCCCGCGGGCGACCCGACTACGCCGTTCTTCCCGGACACGGTCGACCTGACGACACTCACCCTGAACACGCTTCAGGCTGAGATGACCAGACTTGAAGCATTGGTCAGCGCCGACAATCTCGTGCGAAAGCAGTATTCCGCTCTCTCGCAGCGCATCGCTCAGGAAAACACCGCTCTTCAGACACTCCAGGCACGCCTGACCGACGCGCAGGGCGCCGCCGCCCGCCGCAAGGATTTGCAGACCGAACGCGATGCAACTTACAGCCGGGTCTTCCAGGCAATCATCAATGAGCAGACGGCACTTGCCGATCTCTACGCGCCCTTGATGGCGCGCCTCACGGCATCGACCGGCACGTTGCGCAAGCTCGGCTTCTCCGTTCGGCGCGTCGTCGATGTCGGAGCCTGGGCGGCCGTGGCCGAGGAAGAGCTTCTCGACAGACGAAAGGCGGGGCCGTTCCAGGGGCGTGGAGCCTTGATGTCCCTGGCGGAAACCGCTCTTCGGCCTGCCTGGGAAACAGGATCAGCGTCTGACGTGCAAGCGGCTATGGCAAGCTTCATCTCGCTCTATATGCGGGACTTGATCGACCATGCGCCCTATGCGCAAAATCAGCAGGCGGAGTTCCGAAGCTGGCTAAAACAGTTCGCACATTGGCTCTTCGACACCGACCATATCTCAGTCCGCTACGAAATCGTCTACGACGGCATAGATATTCGCAAGCTCTCGCCCGGCACGCGAGGCATCGTGCTGCTTCTACTCTATCTTGCGTTAGACGATGCTGACGACAGGCCGCTCATCATCGATCAGCCAGAAGAGAACCTTGATCCGAAGTCCGTATTCGACGAACTGGTTGCGCTGTTCATCGCCGCCAAGGCAAAGCGCCAAGTAATCATGGTCACGCACAATGCGAACCTAGTCATCAATACTGACGCGGATCAGATCATCGTCGCCGATGCTGGCCCTCATCCTGCCGGGGGGCTGCCTCCTATCAAATACATGGCTGGCGGTCTCGAAAACGCGGCCATCCGCACAGCCGTTTGCGACATCTTAGAAGGCGGTGAGGAAGCTTTTCGCGAGCGCGCACGCCGATTGCGGGTTAGGCTGGATCGCTGAGGAGATTCCTTTACAAGGCCGGGCCTGACTTCTTGGCTAACGCCAGTTGCGTCTACTGGAATAGCGCAGAGGAAAATGGGCGGCATACTCTCGATAACCTTGGCTCGGCTGCAATCGTTGGCGGTCCATCAAAAGTTGGACGGGCTTGGTTTTTCTTGCCGAGCACCTGACGTCGAACAACGGTAGCTTGGCGAGAAATTTGAGGTGCTATCGGTGCGTCCCGGCGTGCCGCCGTTGGGTTCGCGGGCTGCGCTCCGCGCTTCGTAGCGAATCGCGGCCATGCGGCGCTGACCCCTGACGCCTTCGGCCCTGCCGGGCCTACGCGCTCCGCTTGTAGCGATCGCAGGGAGGCATGGGCGGCTTGCTGTTCCTTTCACCGTACCACGGCGTTCTCGCCGTGCAAGGACTGCGCGTGCTCGCACGCTTGCGGCCATGGCTGGCTGCGCTCCTGTGACGGCTTGCGCTGCGCCGTGAAGCGCCGGTTCCGGGCAATTCCGCCCGAGCAACCGGAGCACGATCATGTCGCAACTGATCCTTTCTCCCGATACTCCGCTGATGGTGCGTGACGGGCGTGGCCACTATCGGCGTGCCGACGCCGATCAGATTCTGGAAGCCGCGCGCCAGGTCATCGAACAGAAGATGCAGCGCGGCGAGGCATTCACTTCGCCAGTGGCGGTGAAGGACTACCTGCGCACCAAGCTGGCCGGCTTCGAGCATGAAGTCTTCGCCGTTCTGTTCCTCGATACACGTCATCGGCTGATCGAGTACCGGGAGATGTTCCACGGTACCATCGACAGTGCTTCGGTGTATCCGCGCGAAGTGGTCAAGGAGGCGCTGCGGCTCAACGCGGCGGCAGTCATCCTTTCGCACAACCATCCGAGCGGAATCCCGAGCCGTCGCAGGCCGACAAGGTATTGACGCAGCGGCTCAAGGAGGCTCTTGGGTTGGTGGACGTGCGCGTGCTGGATCACGTCATCGTCGCAGGCAGCGGTACGGCATCCTTCGCCGAGCGCGGCCTGATTTGACCCAGGGGCTTCGGCCCCCCTTTTTGCTGCGCCGGGCGCTGGCCGGTCGAAAACGCTGCCCCAGATTTCCGCGACAGCGTTTCGGAAATTCATGCGACCTGTGTGGAGGGTACGGGGCGGTCTTGCTGATCCCCCCAGTTACTGCTGATCGTCCCCCGGCCGCGAAGACCATGCCGATGGCACCAGGCCTTTACCACGCCACACCTCAACCAGGTGGACGTTTGCAAGTTCACCCCATACCTCTTCGTCCGCATGATCAAGCACAACAATCTGCATGCGGCCATCGGTACGACTGATGACATGATCAAGGAGCGTGAATACCTTCCTCACCGCCACGACATCTTCACTCCTCCATTCGGGTTCAGGTTCGACCGCGTTAGAGCTCTCTGTCCGACGCGCGGGAAAATAAACCTGACTTGGCTGGTCGTAGATGAGTAGTCCCGGCACTGGATGATGCGGCAACCTGAGGAAGAATCCCTGCAACGCAAGAGTCAGTGCCACATGGTACGCGAGCCAGTTCGCTCCACTGCCAATTTCCCAGAGATAATCATCTCGCGTCCCCCTGATGACCTTGACCGTCAGATCTTGAATCACCAAGCGAATCGGTGCGTCAGGCCATTCGCCATCAAGCTGTGGAATCAGGCGGCCTGAAATCTCTTGTACGGTATTGATGGCATTCTCAAGTTTTCGCCCGATCTCGTGTTCGGATACCAACTTCGCAAGGGTGTCGACCTGCGCCTTCAACGCCGCAATCTCTTCGCTAAGCGTCGATGACTTGTCTGCAGCTTCATAAAGCCGCAACGCTTCCTGCAGGCGGCCGAGGAAGCGCGAGATTTCCTCGCCGCGGGTCGTAATCCTGCGCGCCTCATCTGACTTTCCTTCTAGAGAACGAATCTCCTGGCGCACCGCCGCAAGTTCACCCAAGACGCCTTCCACTATCTCGCGCTGCCGAAGCGTTTCCCGACCCAGTGACTCTGCGGCGGTGGGTTGGGAGCGAAGTCGCAGTTCGATCCCCTCCAGAACCTCGCATAGTTGGTCAATCCTGGCCCGCGCGGCCTCACCCGGCTCCAAGGTGGCCATCGGCTGTGTCGATGACAGACCGCGAATCCATGAAGAGAGACTCAGACGATCCCGCTGAATGCGAAGGCCGTTGCCGTAGGCATCGGTACTTTCATCCAATCGTCGCAACTCATGCAACCGCCGCCTTGACTGATTGAGGGTTGCCGCCAAGTTGGACTCTGCTGCACGAAGCTCTGCGAGTCGGGTCATGATGACATCCATAGATGCCAGCGTTGGGATTGCCACCCTGGCATCGCTTTGCAAGGCGGCGCGCAACAGATCAACAGTGGAAGGCCAATCGTCGGGGACAACCGTGTCTGCCGGGAGCAATCCGTATTCAATGGCAAGGCGCACCCATGCAAAACCCTCGCGTTGCCACGCCGATCCCGATTCCCGCCGTGCCCTCAGCTCACTTTCTTTTCGTCTGAGCATACGCTGCACGCGATCGAGTTCATGCCGGGCCTGCAACACCTCTGGACTAACGGCTCCAAGGACGTAGGGAAAGATGGTCTTTAGCTTCTCGCGATGCTCGGTAGTGTCTGCCTTGAAGAACATCACGTCCGGGTTGGCGACGATGTTCTGTGGCTGAAACAAGAAAGCCATCAGGTCGCGGAAGCTGGGGCGAAATTTGAACCGGTCTTCGGTGCCTGGCTCGAACTGGAGATTCGATAAACCGGCCAGCCGATTCAAGAGTGCCTTGACGTTCTCGACGTTCTGATTCTTGGCAAGTACTTCCCGTGGCGGGTCGATCTCTGGTGCTTCAAGAACAAACATCTCACCGGAACTTTTCAATTCGCCAGGCTCCCGACGAGCCAACAGTTTCTGGCCTTCAACCGTATCGACGAGCACACCGAACCACGAGCAGGTCTCGCGAATAACGCCGACCGGGATCGCGCATTTATCCGATCCCAGGCAATAGTCGATGATTGGGATGACCGAAGACTTTCCGGTTTTCGACGCGCCGCTGATGACGTTGACCATTCCCGGCTCAAAATGGACGACTCGCGGCTCGCCACCACCTCGCGGCCACAAGATGACCTGTCGCAGTTGAAAGTACATCAGAACTCCACTTTGAGAGTGTGGGCTATCTGCTGATCGGATAAGTCAGCGAACCAGTATCCAATTTTCTCGGATGCCGGACCAATACGCCGAATTCGCTCGGACAACGACGGTGCTGTCATGTCGTCATGGGGTCCTATCGCCCACATCGTCGCCGTTGTCGGGTCTATGCGAAGCAGTCCCGACTGTTCGGAACGCATGAGCGATTCGAGACTGAGTTGGCGCAACGCTAGCGCGCGCTCATGAACGGCGAAAAGTTCCTCTCGCTGTTCACCCAACTTTGCCGCGAAAAGATGCAGGCCTGAGCTCTTATAGGTGCTCAGCACCATACCCAAGGTCGGAGCATGCAGGACCAGCGGAAGAACCATGAACGCCAGTGGCAACGTGGCCGCTCGGCTGTCACGTTCCTGAAATCCCAATCCAAACTTCCACAGCACGTAGGCGCCCAGCGCCTCGTTCTGAACAAGCGCCGCTTCGCTCAGTTGGACCTGTCGCTCAGTTCCGCTCATTCCTGATCATCCTTATCCAAGAGATCCTTGTGCTCGGAATGCCAACCAAGCAGTCGACGCTCGGCCAGATCGTTGAAACTCCCGTGAGTAAAGTGGCCCGGCAATGCACGGCTATCAAGTGGCAAATCGAGTATCGAGCAGCGGTTGTAGACAGTGCGGCCCTGAATGATCTTCGTCTTGTCTGCGAACACGTCATTGACTTCGCCCTGGATGGCGGCATGTCGCCGCACCAGTGACTCCTCCCAATCATCGAAACTGCCGTCGTAGACAAGCCCTTGCTCCGCCCATGTCGCTTTGTCGCCCGAGGTCCGCATAAAATCGCTGGCGGCGCGAAGCTGCTGTTCTTCCGTTGCCTCCACCAACTGCAACTGCCTGATGAAGATGGGCCGGTTCTTCAATACTGTCTGCGCATCGCTCGCACTCAGCGCTGCGGTGAATGTGGGGAGATATCCCGGAAGATTGTTTCTCTGAATGAAGGCGTGAAAATTTCTTCGGAAATCCGCGACGCTGATTTGCGCTGCACCACCTTGGCGGAGGCGTTGATCGGCCCACTCCTTAGCAATCCCGATCGCCGACTGGCAGATGATGTCGATTGAAGTCGCCGGAACTGTAGGAGCTAGAAGCGTACGAAGAGGCTCAATCGGATCCACGTCAGCGCTGATGGCCGAGAACCTCGCAACCAGCGCATCGCGGCAGGCTTCAGATGCGCCCAGGAACTTTTCAACATGCGCAGCGCACTTGGGTGGCTGCGCGCGTGCGTTCAGCTTTTTCTCGACATCTTTGACCAGCGCATGCGTGGCCAATGGCTCGCTGGCGGCGTGCATGGTCGAGCTGACTTTCCCCGTTCGTGGGGGTGTCACATAGAGCTGGAACGAGGTCTTGGCAGCATCTACTTTTCCCGACTCGATCAATTCGATCCAATTCGCCAGCGCCTTCCAGAAATCCTCAGACCAATCAGAAAGAGCGTTATGGGACAAAGCGCTTTTGCACTGCTCCAAGAGCAACGTCCCATCGGCATGGTGAACGGCAACGTCATCCAGCAACTCAAGCGACACGCTTGAATCCAATGGGCTACTAAGGAGGAAGTAACACAGCCGGACAGGCTGCAGTGCAAATCCGAGATACGGTCCCGGTGCACTGTGCTTGACCAGCCCAGTCATGACTTTGGGTTCGCGCGCATATGGCCGCTAATAGCCAGCCAGCGATTAAACGTAGGGTCCATTACGCCTCCTCCATGTCAGTGCTCGTTAACACATTGGGTGTTCACGCTTTGTTACGTAGAGATTAGCAGCAATGTCATGCGGATAATTCGTCACCCAGTCGGGCAAGGGCTATGCATGTCTTTCCGACGCGTGCGTCCCCGGCCAAGGCACATGGCCGGTCGCGCTGTCGTGCGCCCGACGCATCGAACCCCCTGCGGGGTTTCGCCCCTGACGGGCTTCCATCGTTCCCTCGCGCTGCTCGGCTGACGCCTCCGGCCCGGCTTCCAGCTTCGGGCCTGCGCGCTTCGCTTGCCGTGCAGTCAGCACATAGGGATGGCCGTTGCCTTGTCCAGCCGTCTCCCCTGACTTCATCACCTTGTCCGCGACTGTAGCCCGCCCCGTGTGCCGTCAAGGCGCGCAGGGCCGTGTCCTCGGCTGCGCCTGCGGGCCGCACCAACCCTGCGCTTGTTTCCTTGACGGCCCCCGTCCGCGCGCTCCTGACCGTCGCGGGCGATGAACTCAGGAAAGACGGTGGCAACAGGGCCAACCGGGTTCCTCGTGCCGACCGCACCAAACAGCCGAAAGGCTGGGCTCCGAATCTAGGAATCCGGTGTGCGGTTTGAACAGCAAACCCTTTTCGTCAGGAGAAATGCCATGCAACTCGCATCCCGATTCGCTTCCCGTTCCCCGTCGCTGCGTAGCGATTACCCGCTGTCCGACGATCAAATCCGCAGGGTCGCGCCGTCCATCTTCGCGGACGCCCCACACGAAAGCCGTTCCGAACGGTACGCCTACATCCCCACCGCGGCCGTGCTGGCGGAACTGCGTAAGGAAGGGTTTGAACCCTTCATGGCAGCACAGACCCGCGTGCGGCACGACGACCGCCGCGACTACACCAAACACATGCTGCGCCTTCGCCATGCCAGCCAGATCAACGGCGCGGAAGCTAATGAAATCGTGCTGTTGAACTCGCATGACGGCACGAGCAGCTATCAGATGCTGGCCGGCATGTTCCGGTTCGTGTGCAGCAATGGCCTTGTCTGCGGCGACACAGTGGCTGATGTGCGCGTTCCCCACAAAGGCGACGTGGCCGGTTCCGTCATCGAAGGCGCTTACGAAGTCTTGCGCGGCTTCGACCGCGTGCATGAATCCCGCGATTCCATGCGCGCCATCACCTTGAACGATGGTGAATCCGAAGTGTTTGCCCGCGCCGCGCTGGCCCTCAAGTACGACGACCCCGACAAGCCCGCGCCCATCACGGAATCGCAAATCCTGATGCCGCGCCGCTTTGATGACCGCCGCCCGGACTTGTGGAGCGTGTTCAACCGCACGCAAGAGAACCTGACCCAAGGCGGCCTGCGTGGGCGCAGCGCCAACGGACGCCGCCAGCAAACCCGCCCGGTGCAGGGCATCGACCAGAACATCCGCCTCAACCGTGCGCTTTGGCTGCTGGCCGATGGCATGCGCCAGTTGAAAGCCTGAATCCCCACGCGGCAGGGGCAGGCAGCAGCCCTTGCCGCTTCTCTCGCTGCTGCATCCCAACCGCTAGGAGTGATCACCATGAACACCGTTACCCAAAATCGAAACCCGTGCCATCGAAACCGCCGCACCGCTGGAAGTGGCCGACCCGACCAAGAACCTGATTTTGGTTCCGCTCTCGCAGTTGCTGCCGCGCCGCTCCAAGCGCAACGCACGCAAGACTGGCGCAGGCCGTGGGGCTGGACATGGCCGCATGGTGGCAGCCCACCGCAGACGGGTATTTCCAGCATGTGTCGAAGGCCGCGATTCTGGAAGCCGTGGGCAAGTTCGCACCTTCGCACGCTGCCCGACTGGCGAAGTTGAAGAAGGCCGACATTGCCAGCGAGGCGGAACGGCTGGCCGATGGTACGGGCTGGATGCCCGCCATCTTCAAGACCGAAGGCCCGGAAGCTGCGCCGCAGGAAACGCAGGAGCAGGACGCCCCGGAGGATGCCGAGGCAATGGCGGATGAACCCGCCGAGGCACTGGCCGCTTGACCCGCGCCGAAGGCAAGCGCCCCGGCCTCGACCGGGGCGCTTCGCTTGAAGGAGAAGCCCCCATGACCCGCACCACCACCAGCCGCCCGCACATGGCGGCGACCTATGCGCCCGACACGGTACGCGCCCGCCCCTGGCACGGCGAAGGCGACGTGCGTGGCTACCGTCCGCCCTCGGGCTGGACAGCCTGCGCTGACCTGACCGACTTGCATCCCATCACGGGCCGCGCCTTGCCGCGTGCCGTGTGGTGGATCATCGAAACCAAGGAATAACGAGCAGCACCGGCCCCAAGCCGTTCCGCCTGGGGGCCGGTTCCAGCGTCCAGAGCAAAATCGCCACGTCGCCGCCTTCGACCAGGCGGCGACGTGGCGGACGTGCAAGTGCCTTGCACGCCGTACAGCCATCGGCGCCCGCTGGCGCGGGCAAGGTTTCGATGGCGACCCGCCGCAATGGACGGGGCTTGTGGGGCTACGCCCCGGCTTGCTGCGGCAGGTTGTGCCAAAGCGTGCCGTCCTCGACGCTGGCGGTTCGCGCCTGTACGTCACGAAGGACGGTTCACCGACACGCCACCCGGCTTCGCTATGGAGCATCCACGCCACGCCTCAACCATGTCGTCGCAATCTGCGGCAAAGAGCGTCCTCGCTCGTCGTTGGGGTATTGGCCTTGCCCGCGTCAGGGCGCAGGCCGGTGAAGCCGTCATGCGGGGATGCCGAGTCTGCCACGTCTCCATTCGGGAGCGGGCGGCCGGTGCGTCCTTGGCTTGTCGTGAATCCTGGCGAGGGAACGGCTGCGCCTTGGGCTTCATGGCCGCAACCTTCCAGCGAAAACAATTTCCTCTGCGCTGCGCGCATTCCTCGCGGGACAAATTCTTTTCGCTTCCAGGCTCTCCACGGTGTTGCGACCGCTGCGCGGTGCGGCCAGCCCATCCCCCGCCGGCCGGATCACAACAAGGACGCACTGGCGCGACCTTGTTCAACCCGAAAGGAGAAACATCATGGCTAACATCGGCACCTTCACCGCAGAGAAAGACGGCTTCACCGGCACGGTCCGCACCCTGACGCTCAACGTCAAGATCAAGCTGATTCCCAACGACAAGGGCGACACCGAGAACGCCCCCGACTTCCGCCTTCAGGCGGCCGGCCACGACATCGGCGCGGCGTGGAAGAAGACCAGCGAAGCCGGGCGGCCCTACGTGTCCGTATCCCTCGACGATCCTTCGTTCCCGGCGACGGTCTATGCCCGCCTGATCGAGAACGAGGACGGCACGCACGACCTGATCTGGTCGCGCAACAAGCCCAAGGCGGCCTGACGGCCGCAGGCCGCGCCCGCACATACAGCGAGGCGCGGTGCTGGCTCGCTGCGAAACGTCAAGGCGAAATCAGGGTTCACCACGCTACTTCACCGGCTGAAGGCTAATCAAGGCATTGTCTGAAAGAGTGCCGAATTCAGGAGGAAGACGTGCCGCTCTCGCAAGGTAATCCGTTACGAGCACACTGAATCTTGCAGCTTGCGGGGACTCAACGCATAAAGACTTGGCAAATGTGAGACTACTGTCGCCATTGAGCATTGCGAAGCCTACTTCCCTCAATATAAGTGGAATATTCTGAACAGCGGCGGGGGCATCGAGAAGCTGACGAGCAAGGCGCAAAAATCTTTCCCACTCTGGCAACGAAAGATCTGGCACTGAAGCCTCGCCGCCACGTGCTTTCACCATTTTGTAAAGTTCGTTTCGATGTTGATATGCCTCCCGCCCACCGTAAAGCATGATCAGTAATGCTTCAGACAGATCGCTAGATGAGGCTGGATGCAAATAAGCCTTGAAAAGCTGGCTGACAATCAGAGCAACAGACCGGGAGAACAATGCGCACAAATCCATAAACAGCGCCATGTGTGATGCCTGAGCTGGGTCAAGTTCAGTGCTCAAACTTCGCAGCATCGCAAGGGTCTTACGACAAGCTTCCGTGGCATCTTCGATCATCCAATATGTGGCGCGTGCATAGAGAACACCATCACGCAGCGCAGGAAACTGCTTTGGAATGTTGTTGAATTTATCCCAAGAATCAAGCTGACCAACGTAGCTAGAAATAGCTGAAGCAGGGCCATGCACTGCCTTAGCATACAGATCAAATTCATCTTCCGAAAGCAGAATCACGCCTCGCTTTCCAGCCATAAGGCGATGATCCATGTTGATCATGCCGCCTTTCTTTAAAATACAAAACCCCTGATCAGCACCCATTCTTTCCATCACGCCAACCAGCCAAAGTGCGCGATTGACAGCGGATTCTTTCGCTTTGGTTTTGCAGTCAAACACTACAGATCTGTATCCGGCGAACTGATCGGGGATTGACGCAAAAACATCCAGATCGGTGACAGCGGAAACCTTACTTGCAAGCATGGCACCCGGCGCCACTTCAAGCTCCAGCTGAGGGAACCAACGGTGGGTGAGGCAAAATTGAACTGCCTTTCCCTTTTGATCTCTGTCTTTAATCATCGTTATTTCAGGAAAATTAGTTCGAGTTGCTGTTGCTGCTCTTGGGAGAGCGGCACTTTTTCTCGCTTCACCAAATCGCCGGATGCGATTTGCGACTCAACGTATGATTGATCTTTCTGTAGCAGCTCTCGCGTAGCTTCATCAACCTCTGTCCCTACTGCTGATCCCGCATCCACTAAGTCATAGGCAATGCGAAGTGCTTCACGATTCTCCGGCGTGTCGATGATGTGTAGCTCGCTGAAACCAGTGCTGCCGATTGGTACCAATCGAGCTACTCGCAATACGGTCAATTGCCGATATTGAGCGGTCGCCTCTGTGGTTGCGCGAGACAGCTTTAGATCTGTTTTAAGTTTGTAGAGCACTGCTCCGGGGGATCGGATGGCATAGCGATTAGGCAAAAACTGACCCTGCCGGACTGCTGCGACGATGGCCATTGCTTTCTCATAGATTTCTCTTTTTGTTGGGGCCAAACCTGCATTGCCTGGCGTTGGCGTGAAGAGAAAATAGTTGCTCCCGGCGTGAGGGGTGCTGATGCTAGGGGGGCGTACCGCACCATCTTGAGCAAGACGCTTCAGCATATTTATTTGCTGCGGAGTTAGCTGGACTCCACCGATCTCGCTCTGCTTCTCCACTAAGGAAAGTGGAACTCCTTGAACTCGACGAAGCGCATCAAGGACTACACGAACGTCACTTGCACCAGCCCCTGCCACCATGTCTGCGAATACGTCAGCATTCTCAGAGAAAAACGCAGGGCTCAGTGCGATGTTTCGTCCCCGAGTGCGATGGACTCGTAGATAAGCCCCCTCTTGGCCCACAGTGAATGCGCGCTCAAGAAGAGGCTTATCTGCACCAAGGTGACTCGTGAGTGAGTCTATGTTTTCAGGACTCTTGGCGAGGCGACAGAGAATCTCTATGCTGAGTTTCTCGGCTTCATTAAAGCCTTCTGTTGTACCAAAATCTCCGAGTGTTGAATAAACCTCATCGTAATATGGCACGTTCGGCACAACCACATTGATCGTTTTTCCGGTCGTCTGCAACTTTACGAATTCGACCTCGGCCAACAACTCTACGATGCGTCGAAGAGCTACAGATGGAATATTAAGATAGTGATTGGCTACCAGTCGTAGAGTTTCGTATTTCAGGGCAGGGAGCCCTTGAATATGTAGCGCCAAGCGCACACCCATGCCGACGGCACGAAGCGTGTCAAATTCTGGAACCTCTGTAGCACCAAGACCGGTTTGAATCTCATGCGCGCGAGCTGCGATATCAGCAGCAGAGGGCTGTTCCTTATTTTTGGTTGGTTTCATTTTTGCTCTCTATGATTCCATTCAGCTCTTGGCGGACTCGCGCCAGCAACTCGTCGGTCTTGCGTGTGCTATCGCCGGCATAGGCCAGCGTCAGCAACGTCAGCGGATGCACGTCCATGACCGCGCACAGCTCGGTCAGCTTGTGCATCGTCGGGCTTTTTAGGTCGCGCTCCAGCGAACTCATGTAGGTACGGCTGGACACGTCGGAGAACGCTTCCTGGCTCAAGCCGCGCGCTTTCCTGACTGTCCGTATGGCCGTCGCCAATGAGTGTTTCGCTGCCACCAACTTGGTTTCTCCTAGAAAACCAAGATGACAGCCCATTGCACCCAATAGGGCTACAATCTATAGTGTTCATTCCTGCTGAGCAATCCGTTTCTATCGTTACGGAAATCCGCAACCGTGTCTTTCCTGGCCCGCGTAATTCCGCTTCTGCGAATCCGTGCATGTACGGATTCGATGACTTGCGCCTTCGCGCTTTCCCGCCAAAGCACGCACCCGCTTCGGCGGTTCCGCGCATCGATGGAAAATCGTATCCGTGCATCCTCGGATGCGTGGGGATTCGGGCCATGACCCAGCCGCTCGTCACCGCTGAACAGCTGGCGGAACTGCTTGCCGTCGGCGCGGCACGCGCCACTGGCCGAAGCATCGACCCGATGCCGGCGGTGCGACTGTTCACCCCTGACGCGCACGCCACCTGGCTGCTGGCCGCGCTCGACCCCGCCGATGGCGATACGGCATGGGGACTGATCGACCTGGGAATAGGCATGCCCGGCCTGGGCTATGTGAAACTGTCTGATCTAGCGTCCATCGTCGGGCCGCGCAAGCAACCTGTGATGCGCGATCGCTACTTCCAGCCCGTGCGGCTGCTGTCGGAGTACCTGCGGCTGGCCGAGGAAAACGGCTCGATCACCGACTGAGCAGTGCCAGCCAACGACGGCGCATTCTGACTATTTCAGTCTTACCCAAGACCTGCGCGGTCTGAATCCGCACTCTTGCACCGAAGCGGTGCGCTTCTGTTGCAAACAGTCATGATCTTTGGCGCGGGCTGCTGCACGGTGCTCCATGCTGTGCACCATTTTTATGGCGGCGCAGCCGTCGCATTGAGACGATTTCCGCAATGCCTTGGAGCGAATCAGTCTTGACACCAGCAGTTACAGCCTACCCCGATTTCGATGACGACTTGATGGCGACTCGATAGCTCCTGCACGCCGGAATCCGTGGCGACGTTCCTGCTGAATGACAGGAGGCCGCGTCATGGCTGACCCGAGCGCCGAACACTGGTATCCGACCGCAGCGTATCTCTACACGCTGCATCTCGACGGCCCCGCGCTGGCGTGGGAATACCTACGCCGCCACCCTGACTACCGCCGCGACTGGCTGCGCCGGCGCCGCCGATCGGAGGCCGCCGCGCGCTGGGGACTGCGCCTGCTGGAAGATCCCGCCCTGGATGCGCGCGACGCACATCCGGCCTGGTTCCCCGATCACGATGCGGTGGTGCAGCTCTACCCGGACGCCGACCCGCCGCCCGACGCGGTGACCTTCGCGTTCTGGCGCATTCCCGGCCAGAAACGCCTGATTCACGATGGCAAGCGCCTGGTGCTGCTGACACGCTGGCCGGGCTGCTGCCTGCGGCTGATGATCGCTCCCGGCCTGGCCGATGGCATGGCCTACGCCTATGCCATCCGCGCCTGCGCCACGCCCTGCGGGCGCTATCAGGCGCTGGCGGCCGAACTGGACAAGCTGGCCGCCGCTGGCGATGCAGCGCCAGCGGGAACGGCACGGTCGCGGCCGGCACCCGCAGCGTTGCTGGAGTTGAACACGCTCCAAGCGCTCGATGGCACCCTCGCGGGCGCGTCTCTGCGCGACGTGGCCGAAGGGCTGTTCGGCGCCGATGCGGTCGCAGATGACTGGCACGCGGACAGCGCCTTGCGCGCTCGCGTTCGCCGGCTGGTGCGCCGGGGCGAAGCGCTGATGCGCGGCGGCTATCGCCGTCTGGCACAGCTTCCGTCCGTTGCACAGGGACGCGCCGCATCCCCTGCATAACGTCCCTGAGCAGGAAGCCTTGCTTTCTTGAAAGTGCCTCTATCCGGCTGCGTGGTGTGGCCGGGCTCGATGGAGGTACATCCCATGCGACCCGCTCCCTTGCGGCCTGCCGCCGCTGCTGTCGCTGCGCCCGTGCAGCCCCAACGCTACCTGACCAACGACGAAGCCGCCGAATACCTGCGCCTGTCGCCGCGCACGCTGGAGAAACAGCGCGTGATCGGCGGCGGGCCAAAGTTTCGCAAGTTCGGCCGCCGCGTCATGTACGCGGTGGCCGACCTCGATGCGTGGGCCGACCAGCGCAGCTACGAGGCTACGTCCGACCCGGAATACGCCGAGCGCCACGCAGGCGACTATCGCGATGGCCGCTGATCGTCGGCTCGCCGGTGGCCATCGTCATGTCCAGCCCATCGCTGCCATCGGGGCAGCGATCGCAGCAGCGGGAACAGCTCGACCTGTTCCGCGCGCTGCCGGGCGACGGCATGGCACCGCGCGACAGCCAGGACTTGATGGCCTTTCCGTTTTTCTCGCTGGCGAAGTCGCGGCGCACGGCGCCGATCGACTTCCGCAGCGGGAACATCACCATCCGCGTGGAAGGCACGGCCGAGCATGGCATCGCCACGATATGGGACGCCGACGTTTTGATTTGGGCGGCCTCGCAGATCGTGGAAGCGCGCGACGCAGGCATTCGCCCGTCGCGCTGGATACACGCCACCCCATACGAAATCCTGCGCTTTATCGGGCGCGGCACGTCCCTCAACGACTACCAGCGCCTGAAAGCCGCACTCGACCGGCTGCAATCGACCAGCGTGGCGACTTCCATCCGCGAAACCACTGGGCGGCGCTTGCATCGCTTTTCGTGGGTGAACGAATGGCGCGAGCTGGCGGACGCCGGCGGCACGCCGCTGGGCATCGAACTGATCCTGCCGGACTGGTTCTATGCCGGCGTGCTCGATGCCGCCCTGGTGCTGACCATCGACCCGGCCTATTTCCGCTTGAAGGGTGGCATCGAACGCTGGTTGTACCGTCTGGTGCGCAAGCACGGCGGGCGGCAGGAACACGGCTGGCAATTCGACTTCCGGCACCTGCACCGCAAGTCCGGCAGCGCGGCGCGCTTCTCGGACTTCGCCTACGACCTGCGCGTGCTGGTCGCGCGTCAGTCGCTGCCCGGCTACGTCCTGGGCATCGAGCCGATGCCGGGCGAAAGGCTGGAACTGCTGACCTTCCGGCCCGTGCCGTCCACGGCACGGGGATAACTGCGGGAAAAGGTGTGGACGGCCTCGTGCTATCAGGAGTACCGGGTATCGTGCTATCGGGAGTACGCCTATCGTGCTATCAGGAGTACGAAAACGCCGGAAAGCCAGTAACGGCGCGGGTTTGCGTCCCCTCTAACTTACTTAACTATAAATCTCTAACTTTTGGTAGAAGCGCGCCGCTTCGGTGGACAACCACGAAACGGCACGGCCAGGCCGGCTTTCCAGCAGGGAGGGCCGCGTCATGATCTTCGCGTTTCTCAACCAGAAAGGCGGCGTCGGCAAGACCACGCTCGCCACCCACATCGCGGGCGAGCTGGCGATGCGCGGCCTGCACGTCATCCTGCTGGATGCCGACCCGCAAGGTTCATCGCTGGACTGGACGCAGCGGCGTAGCCAGCAGGGCTTGCCACGGTTGTTCAGCGCCGTGGGCCTCGCCCGCGAAACGCTGCATCAGGAGGCGCCAGAACTCGCCAGGCGGGCCGATCACGTCATCATCGACGGGCCGCCGCGCATCGCCGCCTTGGCGCGCTCCGCGCTGCTGGCGGCCGAGCGCGTGCTGATCCCGGTGCAGCCCAGTCCCTATGACGTGTGGGCCAGCGCCGAGATGGTGGCGCTGATCCGCGAGGCGCAGGTGTTCCGGCCTGCGCTGCGCGCGGCCTTCGTCATCAACCGGCGCGTCAGCACCACCATCATCGGCCGCGAGGCGCGGCAATCGCTGGCCGAACAGCCATTGCCTGCGCTGCGCGCCGAGGTTCGGCAAAGGATCGTCTTTGCCGACAGCGTGGCCGCTGGCCGGCTCGCCCGCGAGACGGCGCCCGACAGCGCCGCCGCACGTGAGATCGCCGTGCTCACCGATGAACTGCTGCGGTGGCCGACATGAGCGGCCCGCGCAGCAAGCGCGTCGGCATCGGCGCACGTCCGCCCGCGAATCCGCACGCCGAGGCGTGGATTCGCCAGGGCGATGCCGATGCGCTCAACAAAGGCGACCTTTACACGGCCCGCCTGACGCTCGACGTGACGCCCGCGCTGCGCGCGCGCATCAAGATCGCCGCCTTCGGCCAGGGCGTGACCGTGGCCGACCTGCTGCGCGGCCTGCTGGAACAGGAGTTTCCCGACAAGCGCCCGGAGAACCTGCCATGAACGCATCCGCCTTGCCTGCCGCTCACGCGGCGACGGCTGCACCGGCTGCTGCGCCGCCGCCTTCGCTTTCGACGCTCGCCGGCCAGGCTGGCAACGTGCCGCTGACTCGCGTATCGCTCGCCTACATCGAACCGCGCTTCAAGCTCTACCTGCGTTTCGGCGAACCGGCGCGCACGCTGCGGCTCGACCGCTGGCGGCGCTGCGCGGTGTTCCTGCCGCGTGCAATGTTCTGCCGCGTGCGCTGGGAAGCAAACGACTACGGCACGATCCGCTGGCAGCTCATGGTGATGCAAGCCGCCACGCCGCTGGACGACATGCAGCGCATCCCCGGCGTGCGGCCGGGCGCACGCCTGCTGCTGCACGCCGAAGGCGAGAACGCGGTGCGTGCCGTGCTGGAACGCATCGACGGCATCGACGCGCAGGGCATCGCCGCCATCGACGTGTCGCCCGCGTACTGGCGCACGCTGGGCAACCGTCTGGCGGCCCGCCTGCCGCTGCCCGAATACACCGCCGAGCGGCACGCCGCCTGGCTGGCCGAGAGGGCGCTGCCATGACGACCCAATCCAACACCACATGCACGCACGAAGCCGCGCCGCATCCTCGCTCGCGCCTGCGCGTTCGCATCGTGCTGGCGGGCTTTGCCGCCGTCGGCCTCGTTGCGCTGTCCTGGGCGGCGTTCGTGCAACCGCTGCCGCGTCTGACCTACAACCCGTCCGACAGCGTGGCGGTCGGCTGGTATCGCATCGAACCGTTCGACCCGCGCACCGCCTCGCTGCCACGTCCGCTGTCCGTGGACAGCATCGTGCTGGTGCCGCTGCCCGACAGGGCCGCCACGCTGGCTGCGCAGCGCGGCTACCTGCCGACGCGCGTGCCGCTACTCAAACGTGTGGGCGCGGTCGCGCCGCAACACGTTTGCATCGTCGCCGGGCAGGTACGCATCGACGGTGTGCCTGCGGCCGCCGCGCTGCCTGCCGACCGGCTGGGTCGGCCGCTGCCATCCTTGCAGCTTTGCCGCCGCCTCGAACCGGGCGAGCTGTTCCTGTTGAGCGTGACCAATCCGGCATCGTTCGACAGCCGTTATTTCGGCCCGGTCAGCGCATCCGCCGTGATCGGCGTCGCGCATCCGGTCTGGCTGGAGACGCGCCCATGATGACCGCCGATTCGCTGCACGTTGCCGTGCCTCTCATCGTGCCATCGGGCATGCCGTTCCGGCTGCTGCCGCCGTGTCGTCGCGCGTGCAGCGCGGGCGCATCCGCGCCGCACTTCGCGCAACATCCGGCGCAGCCGTCCAACGTGCAGGCGTCTTGCCTCGAACGCGCTCGGCCTACGGCCATTGGCGCGTTCGCCGGCGGGCTGGCTGCAAGCAGCACAGCGCCGCCGGGCCGCCGACGCCCGGAGCGACAGCGAAGGGCAAAGGCGGAAGGCAAGACAAAAGGACGCGGCACCTGGCCGCGTCGAAAGCCAGTCTGCACGTGGGGTTGGCGCGGCACGCAGCGGCTTCGCCGCCGTGCCGCGTTCGGTGCGAGGGTCGCGCCAATGCAGGCATGTCCGCGTGCTTCGCATGACCGGACACGCCAGAGCTTGTCGGGAGAACGGCCATGACCGACCGCCGCGACGACGATTTCCGGGTGCGTCCGAGCGCCCCGAAGATCCGGGGCAAGGGCCAGCGGCAGAGCTTCGTCTCCAAGGTACTCAAGCAGGCCGGCAAGGCCAGTGGTGGCAAGTCCACGGTGCGCCGTTCGGCATCGGCGCATGGCACCGGCCAGCGTCCCGGCTCGCGCTTGGGACGCGGCCATACGGCAGCGCGCTTCGCCGGGGCGAAGCTGACGCCCCTGTCGCGGCGCGTGACCATCAAGACCTTGCTGGTTAATCACCAGCGGGCCAGCCCGCAATCGCTCGCCAAGCACCTGCGTTACGTCGAGCGCGACGGCGCGGGCCGCGATGGCGTACCTGGGCAGGCCTATGGGCCGCAGGCCGACGAAGCCGACCTCGATGCCTTCAAGGAACGCTGCGCCGACGACCGGCACCATTTCCGCTTCATCGTTTCACCGGAAGCCGGCGAGGAACTGGACGACCTGCGTACCTACACCCGGCACCTGGTGAACCGCATGGAAGCCGACCTGGGCACGCGACTCGATTGGGTGGCGGTCGATCACTGGAACACCGACAACCCGCACACCCACCTGATCGTGCGCGGGCGCGACGATACCGGCAAAGACCTCATCGTCGCGGGCGACTACATCGCCCACGGCTTCCGCCATCGCGCCGCCGAACTGGCGACAGAATGGCTGGGGCCGCGCACCGAACTGGAGATCCAGCAAACCTTGGGGCGCGAGGTGGAACAGGAGCGGTGGACGAGCCTGGACCGCACGCTGCAACGCGAGGCTGGCGAGGACGGCCGGGTGCAGATCGAACGCTTCAACGAACCCCGGATGCAACGCCAGCGCTTGCTGCTGATCGGCCGCCTGCAACGCTTGCAGCGCCTGGGCCTGGCCGACGAGATGCAGCCCGGCACTTGGGCCGTCCACGCCGATGCCGAGAAGACCTTGCGTGCCCTGGGCGAGCGCGGTGACATCATCCGCACGATGCAGCGGGCCATGAGCGGCCAGCCGCGTGAGCTGGTCGTGTTCGAGCCAGGCCAGAATGACGATGGAAGCGGCCGCAGCATCATCGGCCGCGTGGCCGCGAAGGGGCTGGCCGACGAGCTGCACGACCGCGGCTATCTGGTCATCGACGGCGTGGACGGCAAGGCCCACTACGTTGCACTGAACGCTCGGGATGAGCTGGCGAACTACCCGATCGGCGCCGTGGTGGAGGTGAAGGGATCGGCTGACGTGCGCGCGGCCGACAAGAACATCGCCGCGCTGGCGAACGATGGCATGTACCGCGCCGATCACCACCTGGCCATCGAACAAGGCCGGGCCAAGCCCGGTCGCGACCCGCAGGAAGTGGTCGCCGCCCATGTCCGGCGGCTGGAAGCCCTGCGCCGGGCCGGCATCGTGGAACGCGTGGCCGAGGGGCTATGGAAGGTGCCAGATGACCTGACCGAGCGTGGTCGCCAATACGACGCGCGGCGCCTGGGCGGCGTCGCCGTGGAGCTGAGATCGCACCTGCCCATCGAGCGGCAGGCCCGCGTCATCGGCGCAACCTGGCTCGATCAGCAGTTGATCGGCGGCGGTCGAGGACTGGGCGACCTGGGCTTTGGTGGAGACGCCAAGCAAGCGATGCAGCAGCGCGCCGTCTTCCTCGAAGAACAGGGGCTGGCGCAGCGGCACGGGCAGCACGTGATCCTGGCACGCAATCTGCTGGGCACGCTGCGCAATCGGGAGCTGGCGCAGACCGCCAAGGACATTGCGGCGGAAACCGACCTGGAGCATCGCCCCGTAGCCGATGGGCAACGCGTGGCGGGTATATACCGGCGCAGCGTCATGCTCGCCAGCGGGCGCTACGCGATGCTCGATGACGGCATGGGCTTCTCGCTGGTGCCATGGAAGCCGGTGATCGAACCGCGGCTGGGGCAGCAGCTCGCCGCGACGGTGCGCGGTGATGGCGTGTCTTGGGAGCTTGGGAGACAGAGGGGGCAATCCATTTCATGAGACGCGACTTCTTTCTTCCCAAGGAGGCTCCGGCAAAAACCGTTCGGCCAGCAAATCCACCACGCGCCGTACCTTGGCCGACAGATGTCGGTTCTTCTGCCAGACCGCATGGATCGGGAATCCCTGGGTTCGGACCTCGGGCAATACACGCAGCAACCGTCCCGCGCGGAGGTGCTCGGCAACCAGCCAGTCGGACAGCAACGCGATGCCGTGCCCGGCCAACGCTGCGTCCAGGATGGCCTCGCTATGGTTCAGGCCCAGCCGCCCGCGCACTGTCAGAGGTTGATTGCGGCCTTTGCTGTCAAGGAAGTGCCAGGGCCGTGTTTGCCCGCCGCTGCCAAAGGTGATGCAGGCGTGTCCATGCAGATCGTCCGGGGTTTGCGGCTGGCCGTGCCGGGCCAGATAGTCGGGATGCGCGATCAGTACGGCCTGCTGAACGCCCAAGGGTTTGGCGACCAGTGTGGCGCTGTCTTGCAGCGGCCCGATGCGGATCACCAAGTCAATGCTGTCTTCGACCAGATCGACTTGGCGGTCGGTCAGGCTGACATCCAGTTCGAGCGCGGGGTGTTCTGCGGCGATTTCCAACAACGCCGGCAACACCCAGCGCCGGCCGAAGACCACGGGCAGATCGACACGCATGCGTCCTGCCAGTTCCTGGCGCTGGGCAGTCACCAGCGCCTGTGCGCTTTCCAGTTCAGCGACGGCGCGCAAGCATCCGTCGCTGAACTGGCGACCTTCCTCGGTCAAGTTCAAGTGGCGCGTGGTCCGCTGGAACAGGCGCACGCCCAGCGCGGCTTCCAGGCGGGCGATGCTCTTGGCGACGCCCGACTTGCTCATGTCCAGTCGCTCGGCCGCCAAGGTGAAGCTGCCAGCCTGCACGACCTGCATGAAGACGGCGATGCCCCGGAAAGGGTCTGGCGTATTCATAGCGCTCCTATTGACGAATTTTAGTCAACTGTATTTCGATTTCACAAGCATATATCGAATATAGATTCGTCAATAAACTCTTTCGCTGGAACAGCCTGTTCGGGCTGTCGATCTTTCTGCGAGGGTCTGATGCCGCCACCGGCCGTTACGTCCGCATTTCGCCCAAATGGCGCGTTGCTGCTGCTGGCAACCTGTGCCGGGCTGGGTGTCGCGAATGTCTATTACCTGCAACCCGGTCTGTCCCTGGTGCAGGCCGAGTTCAGCGCAAGTCCGGAACGCGTCGGCTGGGTGCCGACCCTGACGCAGATCGGCTATGCCTTAGGCATGCTGTTGCTGGCTCCACTCGGAGACGTGGTGCCGCGACGGCGGCTGATGCTGGTCAAAGCGGTGCTGCTGGTGCTGGCCCTGCTGGCGGCGGGCATCTCGCCCGGCCTTGGTTGGCTGCTCATCGCCAGCGTCGCCGTTGGCCTGCTGGGCAGCATCGGCCAGGATTTCGTACCGATCGCCGCGCAACTGGCTCCCGACGAACAGCGGGGACGCGCCGTGGGCACGGTCACGACCGGATTGCTCACCGGCATCCTGCTGTCGCGCACCCTGGGCGGCTGGGTCGCCGAGTCCTTGGGCTGGCGTGCCATGCAGTTCCTGGCAGCCGGCCTGATGCTGGGGGTCATGACGATCGCCTGGCGCACTGTGCCGAACCTGCCGCCTGCCAGCCGCAGCCGCTACGGCGCATTGATCGCCAGCTTGTGGACGTTCTGGCGGCAGCACCGCACGCTGCGACTGGCGGTGGTGTCGCAGGCGCTGCTCGCGTCTACCTTGGGTGCGTTCTGGTCCACGCTGGCCCTGGTGCTGGCGGCACCGCCGTTCCATCTGGGAGCCGGCGTGGCAGGCACCTACGGCATCGCTGGCGCGGCCGGCGCACTGGCTGCACCTTGGTTCGGCCGCCTCAATGACCGCCGTGGGCCGCTTCCCGCCATCCGCCTCGGATGTGCGCTGGTGATCGTGGCGTTCCTCGGTATGGAAATCCTGCCGCCCAGTCTCTGGAGTCTGGCGGTCGGCGCCGTGGTCTTCGACCTGGGCGTGATGGCGGCGCTCGTTTCGCACCAAACCATCGTCAACGGGCTGGACCCGCAGGCTCGCAGCCGTCTCAACGGTCTGCTGATGACCGGCGCCATGGTCGGCGTCGCCGCGGGTGCCGCCATCGGCAGCGCCGCATGGGCGGGCATGGGCTCGCTTGGTCTCTACGGCTTCGCCGCAGCCGCAGGAATCGCGGCGCTGGCCGTGTCTTTTCTTCACCATCCCCCTGGAGAACACCGCCATGACTAAGACTGTCGAGGAACGACTTTTCCGCGCTCCCTATCTGCAACCCCAGCCCGGCAGCGACCGGCCGCTCACCGTGTTGTGCTCTCTGCTTTCTCGGGCCGACAACACGCCGCTGACCGAGCGCCGGCGCGCCGAAGGGCACGTGCTCGATCATGCCGGTAACGTCATCGCCGACCCGGCGGCAGAGCCGTCGGCCAATGCCTTCGAGGGCAACCCGAATCTCAACTTCGAGCACTGGGGCGAGTATTGGCGCAAGGTGCATGGCGTGCGTTTCATCCACGCCGAGGAAGCGGACGACCGTACCCTGGAACGGCTGCTGCGCTACGACCAGTTGCACCGCTTCGCGCCAGCACCGACCAACACCGATGCACCGCCGTACCGCGCTCCGGTCGATGAACAAGGCCGCTTGTGGCCCGCCGTCGTCGGCCATGTCGAACCCTACCGCCGGCCGCGCTGGGATGGCATTGCTTACCTGAATTTCGCCAGCCCCGAGGACATCGCCGTGGTGTTGGGCAATGACCGGGTGCGCGAGAAGATCCTGCCCGAAGATCAGGCGATCTTCCGCGATATCGCGCCGGTACTGTCACGCCAGTACGTCATCGTGCCGAGCGACACGGGTAATGAGGCCATCACGCTGGTCAAGCTCCACGTGCGCAATCCAACGGTCAGCCGCGACGCCTTCCATCAGTGGTGGCTGCGCGATCATGCGCCGCTGGCCGCAGCGCAGTCCAAGGACTGGGCGCGACGCTACGTGCAGCTGCACAACATCGGGCCGACCGAGCCGGGTCAGCCGCTGTACCACCCACAGGCAAGCACCATCGACGGCGTGACGCTGATGAATTTCGTCAGCGTGAACGATCTAGAGGACTTCCTGCGTAGCCCGGAATACAAGGCGATCGCCGAGGACGAAGCGCGGCTGACGGACGCGACGGCTGGCGAATGGTGGACGACCATCGGCATGGTGCTGGTCAACCGCATCGCCCCGGAGCGGGCGACGGACTTGGACGCATGAGTTAGCGGCGGACGAGGCAGCTGTCTATGGAACTTCGCCATCTTCGCTGCTTTCTGGCCGTCGCCGAAGAACTGCACTTCGCCCGCGCGGCGGAGAAGCTGCACATCGAGCAGTCGCCGCTGTCGCGTGCCATCAAGGAATTGGAAGAAGAATTGGGCGTGGTGCTGTTCGCCCGCACCACGCGCAGCACGCGGCTGACCCGTGCGGGCAAACTGTTCCTGGATCATGTGCCGCGCGTCTTCGCGGCCTTGCAGCAGGCCCGCGATAGCGTGAAGGCGGCCGCCAATGGCTTCAACGGCCAGTTGCGCATCGCGCTGTCCGACGGCATCACGCCTTCGCGGTTACCGGCCTTGCTGGCACTGTGCAGGCAGGATGAACCTGAAGTCGAAATCCGCCTTTTCGAGGTGCCGCTGGCGCAGCAGATCAAGGGCCTACACGACGACCTGTACGACGTGGGGTTTGCTCGCGCTGATGAAGCCGGCGATGGCATCGTCGCTGCGCCCGTCTGGAGTGACCCGCTCATGGTGGCCGTGCCGGCACGCCATCCCTTGCTGGCGCACAAGCGCATCCCCTTGGAAGAACTGCTGCGCTATCCGCTGGTGCTGTGCGACCCGGTAGCATGCGAAGGCCATGCGCGGCAGGTGGATCGCCTGCTGCGCCGCGTGGACATGGAACCACTGGTGGCCGAGCGAGTGGCGACCTGCGATCTGATGATGGCGCTGGTCTCCGCCGGTTTTGCCCTGGGGCTGACGGGCGCCGCGCACATCACGGCCAGCCGAGAACAGGGGGTGGTCGCACGGCCGCTGGCGGGATGCTCGCCCGTGCTCACCACCTATCTGCTGCGCGTGGATGCCGACCCCTCGGAGACGCTGGCTCGCTTCATCGAGCGCGTGCAGGCCATCGACTCGCCAGAGTCTGCCCGGCCCGCGTCGGGCCTTAATTCCGACTCCCCTGAGGAAGCCACGCCATGAAGAAGATCATCCCGTTCTTTTTCGCGTCCCTCCTGGCCGCCTGCGGCCAGTCCGAAGCGCCACAGAAGCCCTCCGATTCCGCAGCCAACATTCCAACAGTGGAAGAGCTGGCATCCGATCCCGCGCAGCTCAAGGAACTGCGCCAGCAATGCAAGACGGATCGCCCCAAGCTGGGCGATGTGCTCTGCAACCGGGTCGCCGAAGCCACGCGTAAGCGGTTCTATGGCGACGGCAAGGTGCCATATACGCCACCGAAGGAACCGCCCAAGTTCTGATTGTTGGCGGCTTGCCGCATCACCTTCTTTTTCTGCTCAACACGCCGCAATGCGACCGCATTTGCGGCGTTTTCCTTTGACTCGCCACCGCACGAATTCTGTCCTTTTGCTCGACTTTCCTGCTTGAAACGGTCTTTGACCGGCACTGACCCGACACCGATTCTCACGCTATGCGGCACGTTCTTGTGCCGAGTTTGAACGAGGAATAGCGCAGGAATCGGAGGCCAGTCATGCAAGGTCAGGGCGTGTTGTTCGGGCAGATCGCCGCCGTCTTCGGCATCGTGATCGCCGGTGTGTGGAGTGCAACGCAATGGACAGCCGCCGCCCTGGGCTATCAACTGCGCCTTGGTTCGCCCTGGTTCGATTTCCTCGGAACGCCGGTCTATCACCCCTGGCGGCTGTTCGAGTGGTGGTTCTTCTTCGATGCCTATGCGCCGCATGTCTTCGACATAGGTGGGGCCATCGCGGGCGGCAGCGGTTTGGTGGCCGTGGTGGTCGCCATTGGCATGTCGGTGTGGCGCTCGCGTCAGGCCAAGCTGGTCACGACCTATGGTTCGGCGCGCTGGGCCGACGCGGATGACATTCGCAAAGCCGGGCTGACGCGGCCTGCCGGCGTTTTCCTCGGCAAGTATCGCAACGAGTATCTGCGCCATGAAGGCCCGGAACACGTCCTGACCTTCGCGCCGACGCGCTCCGGCAAAGGCGTCGGCCTGGTCATTCCCACGCTATTGTCCTGGCCCGCGTCCGCCGTCATCCATGACATCAAGGGCGAGAACTGGCAGATCACCGCGGGCTGGCGCTCGCGCTTCTCGCATTGCCTGCTGTTCAACCCGACCGATGCGAAGTCGGCCGCCTACAACCCGCTGCTGGAGGTTCGGCGCGGCGCGCATGAAGTGCGCGACGTGCAGAACATCGCGGACATCCTGGTCGATCCCGAAGGCGCGCTGGAGAAGCGCAATCACTGGGAGAAGACCAGTCATGCGCTACTGGTCGGGGCCATCCTGCACGTACTCTACGCGGGCGAAGACAAGACGCTGCGCGGCGCCGCCAATTTCCTGTCCGATCCGGCGTGCCCGTTCGAGCTGACCCTGCACCGGATGATGACGACGAAGCACCTGGGCGATGTATCGCACCCGGTTGTCGCGTCCGCTGCGCGCGAAGTGCTCAACAAGTCGGACAACGAGCGCTCGGGCGTGTTGAGCACCGCCATGTCGTTCCTCGGCCTGTACCGCGACCCCACGGTGGCCGAAGTCACCTCGCGCTGCGACTGGCGCATCGCCGACCTGATCGCGTCCGAGCATCCCGTCTCGTTGTATCTGGTGGTGCCGCCGTCGGACATTTCGCGTACCAAACCGCTCATCCGCCTGATCCTCAACCAGATCGGGCGGCGCTTGACCGAATCGCTCGACGGTAGCGACGGCATCGAGCGCCGTCACAAGCTGCTGTTGATGCTCGATGAGTTCCCGGCGCTGGGCCGCCTGGATTTCTTCGAGACGGCGCTCGCCTTCATGGCGGGCTATGGCATCCGCAGCTTCTTGATCGCGCAGTCGCTCAACCAGATCGACAAAGCCTACGGCCAGAACCATTCCATCCTCGACAACTGCCACGTCCGCGTGACGTTCGCCACCAACGACGAACGCACCGCCAAGCGCATCTCCGAAACGTTGGGCACCGCCACCGAACTGCGCGCGCAGCGCAACTATGCCGGTCACCGGCTTGCGCCGTGGCTGGGGCACTTGATGGTGTCGCGGCAGGAGACGGCCCGCCCCCTGCTGACGCCCGGCGAAGTCATGCAGCTTCCGACTGACGAGGCCGTGGTGATGGTGTCCAGCGTGGCGCCGATCAAGGCGAAGAAGCTGCGCTATTACGCCGACGCGAACTTCAAGCGCCGTGTGCTGCCGCCGCCGATGCTGGTAGCCGGGCGTTACACCGATGCGCCGCCTGCGCGCCCTGATGACTGGAGCGATCTGGCCATTCCCGCTGTACCGACCACGCCGGCCGGTACAGCAGCCGATGGCATGGGCGGCACCGCCGATGAAGGCGGCCCACGCCGTCAACCCGAACTCTCCGAAACCGTCGCCTACGCCCCCGAGTTGGCCGCACCTGCGGGCGACCTTGGCCTGCTCGATGACGACGACCTGCCGCTTCCTCTTCCGCGCCAGTTCGACCCCGCCATGCAGCGCACGGCCCGGCTGGCAACGCTGGACCCCAACGACGGAATCGACCTATGAGCCCTCATCGTGCGAACTATCGCCTCAATCTGTTCATCCAGCCCGAGCACGCCAAGCGTCTCGAAGAACTGGCCGCCAAGAAAGGCGTCTCGAAGTCGTCCATCGTCGCGGCGGCGCTCGCATCGTGGCTGTCACCCGATGCCGGCGACCAGCGCGAGGCCGCCATCGCCAAGCGGCTGGATCGCCTGTCGCGGCAGGCCGAGCGCCTGGAGCGCGACCAGAACATCCAGATCGAAACACTGGCGCTGTTCATCCGCTACTTCCTGACCGTCAGCACGCCGGTTCCCGAGACCCATCAGGACGCGGCCCGCGCCCAGGGCAAAGCGCGTTTCGAGCAGTTCGTGGAGCAGCTTGGCCGCCACCTGCTACGCGGTCGGAGCTTGGTGCGCGACGTGGTGGAAGAACTGCATCCCGATCCGGTGCGGATGGATGACGCGGCGGCGCTGGCCGAAGCCCACGAACGGACAGCGGAGCGTGCCTCATGAGCGCTGTTCCTCAAATCCCGCCCGAACGCTCATCCACCGCGGCTTCGCTGGATCGCCGCATCCAGATGCTGCGCACGGCCATGGGGCCGGTCATCGCCGCCGCGCTGGCCGACCCGGACGTGGTGGAAATCATGCTCAACCCCGACCGCACCCTGTGGGTGGATCGGCTCTCAATGGGCCGCACGCCGCTGGGCATGGAACTGTCCGAAGACGATGGTGAACGCATCATCCGCCTGGTGGCCGCGCACGTCGGCGCGGAAGTGCATCGCGGGCGGCCACTGCTTACCGCCGAGCTGCCCGAAACCGGCGAGCGCTTCGAGGGCATCTTGCCGCCGGCTGCGCCGGGGCCAGCCTTCGCGCTGCGCAAGCGTGCCGTGAGCATCATCGGCCTGGATCGCTATGTGGCCGACGGCATCCTGACCACCGGGCAGGCCGAGTTCCTACGCCGCACCGTGCGCGAGCGCCAGAACATCCTGATCGCCGGGGCGACGAGCAGCGGCAAGACCACGCTCGCCAATGCCTTGCTGGCCGAGATCGCCGCCACCGGCGACCGCGTGCTGGTGCTCGAAGACACCATCGAACTGCAATGCGACGCCCGCGACCATGTGCCCCTGCGTACCCGCGCTGGCGTCGTCTCGATGCAGGAGCTGGTGCGCGCCACGATGCGCCTGCGCCCCGACCGTGTGGTCGTCGGCGAGGTGCGTGGCGGCGAAGCCCTGGACCTCATCAAAGTGTGGGGCACCGGTCATCCCGGCGGCATCGCCACGATCCACGCCGGTTCCGCGCTGGGCGCCCTGCTGCGCCTGGAACAGTTGATTCTCGAAGTGGCGGTGAATCCGCCGCGTGCGCTGATCGCCGAGGCCATCAACGTCGTCATCCACATCGCCGGACGCGGCCGCAAGCGCCGCGTCGAAAGCATCGCCCGCGTCGTCGGTTTCGGCGGCGTGGGCTACCGCCTGGCAGACGCGCTGGAAACACCGTTTCCCGAGCTGACGCCAGTTTCTTCCCCGTCCCCTGAACCCTCTGGAGAACTGCCATGACGCAGATGCACCTTCCTGCTTTCCGCTTTTCCGTAAATCCGCTTCCACGAATGGCACGGCTACGCAGCCTGTCCCGCCCTGCGGGGCAAGGGCTGCTGCTGGCCGCGCTGCTGCTGTTCTTGGCCGGTACCGCGCAGGCTGCCGGTTCCTCGATGCCCTGGGAAGGGCCGCTGACCTCCATCCTCGAATCCATCCAGGGTCCTGTGGCACGCATCGTCGCGGTCATTATCATCATTTCCACCGGCCTGGCGCTGGCCTTCGGCGATACCAGCGGCGGCTTCCGCAAGCTGATCCAGATCGTGTTTGGGTTGAGCATCGCCTTCGCCGCGTCCTCGTTCTTCCTGTCGTTCTTCAGCTTCTCCGGCGGGGCGGTCGTATGAGCGCCCCGGACAGCTTCGCGGCAGGGTTCGAGGTGCCGCTGCATCGCTCGTTGACCGAGCCGATCCTGCTGGGCGGCGCGCCGCGCACCGTAGCGATTGCCAACGGCACGCTGGCCGCCGCCGTCGGGCTGGGCCTGCAACTGTGGATTCCCGGTGTCGTGCTCTGGATCGTCGGCCACTCGCTGGCCGTCTGGGGCGCGCGTGTCGATCCGCAGTTCATGCAGGTCTTCGCCCGACACATCAAGCACAAGCCGCTGCTGGACGTGTGAGGACGACGCCATGCTGAACCTTGCCGAATACCGCCAGCGGCCCGCGCTGCTGGCCGACTGGTTGCCCTGGGCCGGGCTGATCGCGCCGGGTGTCGTCTTGAACAAGGACGGCAGTTTCCAGCGCACAGCGCGCTTTCGCGGGCCTGATCTGGACAGCGCCACGCAGGGCGAGCTGATCGCCACCACGGCGCGGCTGAACAACGCGCTGCGCCGGCTGGGTTCGGGCTGGGCGCTGTTCGTGGAGGCCGAGCGCCAGCCGGCAGCGGACTATCTGCATTCCGACTTCCCCGAACCGCTGTCGTGGCTGGTGGACGAGGAGCGCCGCGCCGCCTTCGAGGAATCGGGCCACCACTTCGAGAGCGCCTATCACCTGACGCTGGCCTATCTGCCGCCCGAGGAATCCCGCGCCCGTGCGGCCAAGCTGCTCTACGAGCACGCACCGGGCGATGGCGTGGACTGGCGCGGCCGGCTCGATGCCTTCGTGGCAGAGACGGATCGCGTGTTCGACCTGCTCGATGGCGTGATGCCGGAAATCGCCTGGCTCGATGACGCGCAGACACTGACCTATCTGCACGCCACGGTTTCGACGCGGCGCTACCGGCTGGCCGTGCCCGAGGTGCCGTTCCACCTCGACGCGCTACTGGCCGACTCCGCGCTGGTCGGCGGCCTGGCGCCCACGCTGGGCGACCAGCACCTGCGCGTGGTGTCGGTGCGGGGCTTTCCGACCTCGACCTGGCCGGGCCTGCTGGACGACCTCAACCGCCTGGGCTTTGCCTATCGCTGGAGCACGCGCTTTCTCTGCCTCGACAAAGCCGAAGCGGAAAAAGAACTGGGCCGCCTGCGCCGCCAGTGGTTTGCGAAACGGAAGAACGTCATCGCCTTGCTGCGCGAGACGATCTTCCAGCAGGAAAGCCCGCTGGTGGACACCGACGCCAGCAACAAGGCCGGCGATGCGGACGCCGCCATGCAGGAGCTGGGCAGCGATCAAGTCGCCTTCGGCTACCTCACCGCCACGGTCACCGTGCTCGATGCCGATCCGGCCGCGGCCGACGAGAAGCTGCGCAGGGTGGAGCGCGTGATTCAGGGCCGGGGCTTCGTGACCATTCCAGAAACCTTGAATGCGGTCGATGCGTGGCTGTCGTCGGTGCCGGGCAATGCCTATGCCAACGTGCGCCAGCCCATCGTTTCGACGCTGAATCTGGCGCACATGATGCCGGTGTCCGCCGTGTGGGCCGGGCCGGAGAAGAATGCCCATCTCGACGGCCCGCCGCTGATCGTCACGCGCACCGATGGCGCGACGCCGTTCCGGCTGGTGACGCACATCGGCGACGTGGGGCACACGCTGGTCGCGGGGCCGACCGGCATGGGCAAGTCCGTGCTGTTGGCGATGCTGGCCTTGCAGTTCCGACGCTATGGCGGCTCGCGCATCTTCGCCTTCGACATGGGGCGCTCGATGCGCGCCACCATCCTCGGCCTGGGTGGCGAACACTACGACCTGGGCGCGGACGGCGGAATCGCCTTCCAGCCGCTCGCGCGCATCGACCGCGAAGGCGACCGTACCTGGGCGGCCGAATGGGTGGAAGGCCGGCTGCTGCATGAAGGCGTCACCGTCGGTCCGGACGAGAAAGCCGCCATCTGGTCGGCGCTGGGGAGCCTCGCCGGTGCGCCTGTGGAGCAGCGCACCATGACCGGCCTGTCGGTGCTGCTGCAATCGAACGCGCTGCGCCAAGCCCTGTCGCCGTATGTGCTGGGCGGTGCGCACGGCAAGCTGCTGGATGCCGACGGTGACAGGCTCGGCAGCGGCGACGTGCAGGGCTTCGAGATGGAAGAACTGATGCACAGCCCCGCCGCCGTGCAGGCGGTACTGCGCTACCTGTTCGCCCGCTTCGATGCACGGTTCGACGGTGCACCCACGCTGCTGATCCTCGATGAAGCCTGGCTGTTCCTCGATGAACCATCGTTTGCAGCGCGCATCCGGCAATGGCTCAAAACGCTGCGCAAGAAGAACGTCAGCGTCATCTTTGCCACGCAGTCGCTGGCCGACATCAAGGATTCGAGCATCGCGCCCGCGATCATCGAAAGCTGTGCCAGCCGCATCTTCCTGCCAAACCCGCAGGCGACCGAGCCGCAGATCCGCACGATCTACGAGGGCTTTGGCCTGAACGCGCGGCAGATCGAAATCGTCGCCACCGCACAGCCCAAGCGCGATTACTACTACCAATCGCGCCTGGGCAATCGCCTGTTCGACCTCGACCTGGGGCCGGTCGCGCTCGCCTTCGCGGGCGCTTCCACACCGCAAGACCAGCGCGCCATCGACGAGGTTCTTGGCCGCGTGCCGACGCAGGCCGGCGCTCCCGGCTTCGCCGGCGCGTGGCTGCGCCATCGCGGCCTCGATTGGGCCGCCGACCTGCTGCCCTCGTTCCGCGGCTTCGCGCCGGGTTCCCTCACTGACCACCCCCTGGAGAACTTGCCATGAAGAAGCGTCTTATCGCCGCCGCCATCGCGGCCATGCTTTGCAGCGCCACCGCCCATGCGCAATGGGTCGTGGTCGATCCCACGAACCTCGTGCAGAACACGCTGACCGCCGTTCGCACGCTGGAGCAGATCAACAATCAGATCCATCAGCTCCAGAACGAAGCGCAGATGCTGATGAACCAGGCGCGCAACCTGACGAAGCTGGACTTCAACATCGTCAACCGCTTGCGCTCCACGCTGGCGACCACCGAACGCCTGATCGCCGAGGCGCAAGGGCTGGCCTATGACGTGCAGAGCATGGATCGTGAGTTCGCCCGGCTGTACCCGGAGCAGTACGCGGCCACCGTCAGCGGCGATCAGATGCTGCGCGATGCCCGTGAGCGGTGGAAGAACACCCTCGACGGCCTGCACACCGCGATGCGGATGCAGGCGCAGGTGTCGCAGAACCTAGCGCAGGACGAAGGCGCGCTTGCCGATCTGGTCAGCCAGAGCCAATCGGCCACCGGCGCCTTGCAGGCCATGCAGGCGACCAACCAGCTGCTGGCGTTGCAGGCCAAGCAGTCCATCCAGGCCCAGCAACTCCAGATCACGCAAGACCGGGCGGCTTCGCTGGAGCTGGCGCGGCAGGCGGCGGCCACCGAGCGCGCCCGCGAAGTGCGGCGGCGCTTCCTCGGCACCGGCACGCCGTACACGCCGCAGTCCGTCAATTTCTACACCAACAACTGACGGGAGGCGGCCATGCGATGGATTCCTGTCCTGCTGGCCGTGCTGCTGACCGCTTGCGGCCAGCAACCGGCCGAAGACCTGGCCGCCACCTTGGCCGCCGATCCCGTGCGGCTCAAGGCGCTGCGCGCCCGATGCGCAGCTAACAAGCAAGCCGCAGGCGAAGACGCCTGCCGAGCGGCCGCTGAAGCCTTCCGCCGGCGCTTCTTCGCTGGCCAGGCCGGGCCGGACGAGTACCGGACGCTGGCCGAACTGCCGCCGATTCCAGCGAGCTTCGACACGCCCACCGACGACGCGCCGGAAGGCGATGCGTCGATCGCCGCAGCGGAGGACACGCCATGAACGACGTGACCATCATCGACAGATTCTTCGATACCTTCTCGCGCTACTTCGACTCGGGCTTTGGCCTGCTGCACGGCGAAGTGGCGTTCCTGACGGCCACGCTCATCGTCATCGACGTGACCATCGCCGGCCTGTACTGGGCCATGAGCCACGCCACCGGCCAGGGCGAGGACGTGATCGCCAAGCTGCTGCGCAAGGTGCTCTACGTCGGTGCCTTCGCCTACATCATCAACAACTTCAATTGGCTGTCCGGCATCGTATTCCGGTCGTTCGCCGGGCTGGGCCTGACGGCCAGCGGCTCGACGCTGACGATGGAATCCTTCCTGCAACCGGGACGGCTGGCGAAAGCCGGTCTCGATGCCGGAGGACCCATCATCCTCCAGCTCGACGACATGATGGGATTCCCCGAGGTGTTCGCCAACCTCGACGTCATCCTGGTGTTGTTCATCGCCTGGCTGATCGTCGTGCTGTGCTTCTTCGTCTTGGCGATCCAGCTTTTCATCACGCTGATCGAGTTCAAGCTGACCACGCTCGCCGGCTTCGTGCTGGTGCCGTTCGCGTTGTGGAACAAGACTTCGTTCCTCGCCGAGAAGGTGCTCGGCAACGTGGTGTCGTCGGGCATCAAGGTGCTGGTGCTGGCCGTCATCGTCGGCATCGGCTCGGGGCTGTTCGCGGAGTTCCAGGTTCACCCCGATGAGCCTTCCATCGACCATGCGCTGGTCGTGATGCTGGCTGCGCTCACGCTGCTGGCGCTGGGCATCTTCGGCCCTGGCATCGCCACGGGCCTGGTGTCCGGGGCGCCGCAGCTCGGTGCGGGCGCGATGGCCGGTGCTGCCGTCGGTGCGGTCGGCACAGGCGTTGCCATCGGTGCCGCCGCGACTGGCGTGGGCGGTGCCGTCATGGCGGGTGCACGCATGGCCCCTGCCGCCGCCAAGCTGGCCGGCAGCGGCGCGCGTGCGGCCACGTCGGCGGCCAGTAGTGCGAAGTCGGCGTTCCAGACCGGTTCGGCCGCTGCGGGAGGCGGGGCCAAAGGCGCTGCTGCAGGCCTTGGCAACGTCGCCAAGACCGGCGCGCAGGCCGCCGGCCGCCGCGCCGTGTCGGGCGTTTCCGCTGCCGGGCAGAAGGTGGCCGATTCCTTCGGGGCGGGATGGAACGGCGCAGAGGCCGGCGCTGCCGGCGCCGGCCAGGCCGCCGCAGGCGAAGGCGAAGGCGCGGACAGTGCCGCCAGCGCACCGAAGCAGGAACAACCCACCTGGGCCAAACGGATGCACCGCAGCCAGCAGATCACCCATGCCGCGACCACCGCCGCCCACACGCTGCGCGGGGGTGATGGCGGCGGCTCGGGGCAAGGCCCGAGCTTGCGCGATTCCGATACCTGACCCTCAAGGAGAACACTCATGCGATTCAAACGACCGCAGGTGCGCTATGCCGATACACCGCAGCCTGCCACCCCGTACCAGTCCGCCGCGCAGGTGTGGGACGACCGTATTGGCTCGGCCCGCGTCCAGGCCAAGAACTGGCGATTCATGGCCTTCGGTTGTCTCACGCTCGCGCTGCTGATGGCCGGCGGCCTGGTCTGGCGTTCGGCGCAATCCATCGTCACGCCCTACGTCATCGAGGTGGACAAGAGCGGCCAGGTGCGTGCGGTCGGTGAAGCCGCCACACCGTACAAGCCCGCTGATGCGCAGATCGCCTACCACCTCGCGCACTTCGTCACGCTGGTGCGCTCGCTCTCCGTCGATCCCATCGTCGTGCGGCAGAACTGGCTCGACGCCTACGACTACACCACCGACAAGGGCGCGGCGGTGCTCAACGACTACGCCAGCAAAAACGATCCGTTCGCCCGTGTCGGCCGCGAGTCGGTGACGGTGCAGATCACCAGCGTGACCCGCGCCAGCGACACGTCGTTCAACGTGCGCTGGACGGAACAACGATTCGTCAACGGTGCGCCCGCCGGCACCGAGCGGTGGAACGCCGTGCTGTCCATCGTCCTGCAAACCCCGCGCACCGAACAGCGCCTGCGCAAGAACCCGCTGGGGATCTACGTCAATGGCCTGTCATGGAGCCGCGAACTGGATGCTTCCGAAGGAGTGAAACCATGAATGCACTTTTCCGCAAATCCGCCGTGCCGTCGATCCTGCTGGCCTCGGCTGTCTTGTTCTCGGGCTGCGCCTCGCAGGGCAAGCCGCCGCCGGCCGTCTCGCTCGATGAGCCGGTGCAGGCGCAGCCGTTGCCGGAGCCGCCCGCGCCGGTGGAGGTGGTCAAAGTGCCCGAGCCGCTGGCGCTGCCGGCACAGTTGAAGCCATTGTCCGAAGCGGATGCGGCCCCGGCTGCGCCGGAGCCTGCCGACGAGAAGGTGCGCGTGTCCCGCGCCAACGCCGAGGCGCGCATCGCGCCCACCCGCGAGGGCTACGTCAATGCGATTCAGGTGTGGCCCTTCACCGATGGCGCGCTGTATCAGGTCTATGCGGCCGTGGGCCGCGTGACCGTGATCGCGCTCCAGCCGGGGGAGGAACTGGTGACGGTCGCTGCCGGCGATACCGTGCGCTGGATCGTGGGCGACACGTCCAGCGGCAGCGGCGACGCGCTGCGCGTCAATGTGATGGTGAAGCCCATCCGTTCGGGCCTCAAGACGAACCTGGTCATCACCACCAGCCGCAGGACGTACCTGCTGGAGCTGACTTCCACGGAAAAGGCGTGGATGGCCTCGGTGTCCTGGGATTACCCCAAGGACAAGATGCTGGCCTTGCAGCGTCAGGCGCAGACGGCTAGCGCCGCCGCGCCGGTCGATACCGGCCTGTCGCTGGAGAAGATCCGTTTCCGCTACGTGGTGTCCGGCAGCAATCCGCCGTGGAAGCCGCTGCGCGTCTTCGATGACGGCGAGAAGGTCTACATCCAGTTCCCGGCGGGCATCGCCCAAGGCGAGCTGCCGCCGCTGTTCGTGATCGGCCCGCAGGGCGACGGGCAGTTGGTGAACTACCGCTTCCGTCCGCCGTACTACATCGTGGATCGGCTGTTCGGCGCTGCCGAACTGCGCCTGGGTGGCGACAAGGGTGACGTGGTGCGGATCGAGCGTACCGATGGCGTCGTCTCAAGGAACGGGAGGAACTGAGCATGAGCCAAGACGACGCTCCCGACCTCACCATGCCACAGGCGGGCAAAGTCGCGCCCGAGGCGGTGGCGCTGCGCGCCCAGCCGCGCCCGGTCACGCGCTTGAACCGGCGCACGCTGGCCATCCTCGCAGGCAGCCTGTCGGTCGCCGTGCTCGGCGCGTTGATGTGGTCGCTGCAACCGCAGCGGCGAGGCACTGGCGAGCAGACCGAGCTATACAACGTCGATCGCGTCTCCAAGTCCGAAGGGCTGGATGCGCTGCCGGCGGATTACTCCAAGCTGCCGCCAGCCGTGCCGCCCAAGGTGCCCGAACTGGGGCCACCGCTGCCAGGCGATCTTGGCCCGGCCATCGTGAAGTCGCAGCAGCCGGTGACGGCCACCTATGCGCCACCCAGCCAGGACCCCAACGACGCCTTACGCAAGGAAGCCGAAGCGGCCGCGGGTTCATCGGTGTTCTTCCGCTCTGGCACGCAAAAGGCCGCGCCGGTGGCGCAGTCGCAAGCCGCTGCCGCGTCCGGCTTCGCCGCCAATGCGGCGTTCGATCCGATGGCGGCCGGGCCTGCCTCGACGGCGGCCCAGTCTGCCGATCCGACCACCGTGCAGAACCGGCAAGACCAGAAAGAGGCGTTCCAGAAAGCCGGAACCACGGAAACCCGTAATTCCGGCAATCTGACCCTGCCGGCTTCGCCGTATCAGGTGATGGCCGGAACGGTGGTGGCCGGGGCGCTGGTGACCGGCATCAAGTCGGACTTGCCGGGCGAGGTGATCGCCACGGTGACGGAGCCGGTCTATGACACGGCTACCGGGAAGTTCCTGCTGATCCCGCAGGGTTCGCGCATCCTGGGCAAATACAGCAGCCAGGTCAGCTACGGGCAGAGTCGCGTGCAGGTCGTGTGGAACCGGATCATCCTGCCGGACACGTCTTCGCTCACGCTCGACAACCTGGCCGGCACCGACCCGGCCGGCTACGCCGGGCTGGAAGACGACGTGGATTACCACTGGCGCCGCATCTTCGCCGGCGCGGCGCTGACGACGCTGCTGGGTGTCGGTGCCGAGCTGGCCGCGCCGGAGAACCGGCAGGACGGCAATCGCATCGTGATTGCGGGGCGCGACAGCGCGCAGGACAGTGTGAATCAGGTCGGGCAGGAAATGACCCGGCGCAACATGAACATCCAGCCGACGCTGACCGAACGGCCGGGTCTGCCGGTTCGCATCATCGTCAACCGCGACCTGGTGCTGCGGCCGTACCAGCCGCTTTTCTTCAACCGGGGGACTTCACGATGACGACGCGCAAGCTGCGGCTGGGGCCGCTGCCAAAGATGGAATCCACGAAGCTGACCTTTGCTTGCCCGGCCAGCCTGAAAACCGACCTCGACCGGTACGCCGCGCTGCACGCGCAGACCTATGGCGAGACGGTCGATGCGACGACGCTAATCCCGCACATGCTCGAAGCCTTCATGGCGGGGGATCGGGGGTTCAGGAAGGGAGAGGCCGGCAAGGCTGTGACGCCAAAATCAAGCTGACGATGGTGGTTTCTGCTAGCGGCCATTCCTCGACGCGCAGCCCCAAGGCTGCGCGTTCTTAGTTGTGGAGAGCGGCGGTCGATCGGGCTATGATGACGGTTCAAGCCCGGCGTTCTCTGCACGACCAAGTGCGATCCGGCTTTCTCTCCCGACGCTCCTGTGTGGCACCTAGTCCACAACGCCGCACTCCCGCAACGCGGCCCAAAGTAGAGCTAAACCCGCGCCCTGTATAGACTTCTGACCATCAGGCTGTTTTCACTAATGGCTTGACACCGGCCCTTTTTTGTTTCCGAAAGAAGGCTAGTCGGGTCGGTCGTCCGCGCGCAGGCGCCAGGTGCCTTCGTGGCGTTCGGCCAGGCCGCGCTGCTCCAGGTCGCTGAGATAGCGACGCAGACCGCGTTCGCCGCGACGCTGAAAGAACGGCAACAGGCGCGGCAGCAGGTCGGGCACCAGCATCGCCAGCCGGCTCAGCCAGAGTTCGCCGGCGCGCGGGGCGCTTTCCAGCCGCGGTCGATCCAGCACCCGCACCAGCAGCCGCGCCACCGTCTCGGGCGACTGGGGCGGATCCATGAATTGCAGGGCATTGCCGCCGGCGATGGCTTCGTGGCGCAGCATCGGGGTGTCGGTGGCCGACGGCAGGACACAGCAGACGCGGATGCCCTGGGGCGCGAGATCCTGGGCCAGGGCGAGGATGTCGCCGCGCAAGCCGAACTTGCTGGCGCAATAGACGGGGCTCTCCGGGGTGGGAAAGATGCCCGCCAGGGAGACGGTGGTGACCAGCCGGGCATTGGTCGAGCGCCTGAGCAGGGGGATGGCCAGGCGCGCGAGCAGCAGGGGCGCCAGCAGGTTGATGTCGAGCTCCTGGCGAATGCTGGCCGGACTGCGTTCGGTCAGGGGGCCGACGCGGACGATGGCGGCGTTGTTGACCAGGGCGTCGAGGCGACCGCAGCGCTGCTGGACGAAGTCGATCAGGGCGGTGAGCTGGTCTTCGTCGCAGAGATCGGCGGCGTAGGTCAGGGTGGCTTCGCCCAGCTCGGCGCGCAGGGCGGCCAGGCCCCTGGCGTCGCGGTCCACCAGGACCAACTGGACGGGCCGGCGGCTGAGTTGCCGCGCCAGGCATTGACCGATGCCGCCAGCGGCACCGGTGATCAGGATGACGTCGCTCATGGGCAGGCTCGCTCAGGACGGGGTGGCCAGGCTGGCCGGAAGCGGCGCGGGCGCCTGGCGCAGGGGATCGAAATAGCCCGGGGTCAGGTCGCTCCAGCCCAGCCGGCGGCGCAGCTGGCGCAGGTAGGTCTGCAGGGCGTGCACCTCCAGGTAGACGGCGTGGCGCGGCGAGTCGACGAAGCGGATGCCGCCGGAGAGGTCCGGATCGTCCTGCTGGATCAGCGCCTGGAATTCGCGCGCCTGGTGCGGCCGCTGCAGCTGGTCGGCCAGGTGGCAGGCGATCAGGTGGGCTTCCTGGTCGAACAGCTTGTAGGCACTGGAATTGGTCTCCAGGTAGCCGATGCCGAACAGGTTGCGGTGCTCGCGGCTGAAGATGGACAGGTAGAGCTGCGGCCGGCCGTGCTGCCAGCTGAAGTAGTCGGCGGCGTAACGGCAACTCCAGCGATAGCCGGTGGCATAGAGCACCAGGTCGAGACTCTCCCGGCTGCCATCGCGAAACACCACCTGGTCGCCCTCGAAGTGGGCGATGTCCGGACGCGCCTGGATGTTGCCGTGCTGCAGATGGTGCAACAGCTGGCTGTTGAGCAGCGGATGGCTCTCGAACAGGCGATGGTCCGGCCTGGGCAGGCCGAAGCGGGTCAGGTCGCCCTGCAGCAGGCGCAGCAGCCCTTGGAACAATGGGCGCTCCAGCCACAGCGGCAGGCGCGGACCGCGTTCGCCGAAGACGTCCGCCGGCACGCCAAAGAGGTGCTTGGGGATGAAGTGATAGCCGCGCCTCAGGCTGATGAAGGCGCGCCCGGCGTTGGCCGCGGCGTCACAGGCGATGTCGGCCCCGGAGTTGCCGGCGCCGACGATCAGTACCCGCTTGCCCTGGAATTCCGTCGCACGCCGGTAGCTGACCGCATGGCGGATCTCGCCGCTGAAGTGCCCCGGGATTTCCGGCAGGTTGGGATCCCAGTTGCAGCCGGTGGCGCAGATCAGCGCTCGATAGCGGCGGCGTTCACCGCTGTCGAGGGTGACGATCCAGCGGCCGTCCGCATCCTGGTCGACCCGTTCGACGGCGGTGTTGAAGCGGGCCTGGGCACAGGTAGTCGAGGATCTGGCGATTGCCCGGATAGTCGGGAAAGGTGGCGGGCATCGGATAGTCGAGAAAGCCCGAGAGGTCCCGCGACGAGATGAAGTGGGCGGATTCGTACATGGGGGTACCGGGATTATCCAGGTCCCAGACGCCGCCGAAGTCGCTGTGGCGCTCGAATTGCTCGTAGTCCAGGCTACGGCGCTTGAGGGCGCGGGCCATGCACAGGCCGCCGGGGCCACCGCCGACGATGCAGATGCGCTCGCCGCAATCCTGGTAGGGAAGGTCGTCGTTCATGCGGGTCTCCACGGGTGGGTGTCGAGGCAACCTTAGCGGCGGATCGAGGGCCCCTGGCAGGGTGGCGGCGGCCAGCGAGGGGGGCCGAAACGGACAGCCGTTGCCAGGGGATGTCCGCCTGGTCGCCACTGGGTTAACGTCCAGGCAGGTTCTCGTCCGTGGAGCGTCGTCATGCCGGACCCCATCGATCCGCGCTTTTCCCGTGCCTCGGCGCCGCCGCAGGTATCGCGGCTGCTGCTGCGGGTGGCGGCCGAACGCCAGGGTGACGTCGAGCGACTCTGCCGCGGCCTGGGGTTCACGGCGGCCGATGTGCAGCGGCCGGGCTTTCGCCTCTCGCACCGGCAGGGCTATCTGCTGGTCAGGCGCTGCCTGGCGCAACTGGGCGACGACGGCCTGGGCCTGGCCGTGGGTGCCCGGCAGACGAGCGTCTCGCCGGGCCTGGTCGGGCTCGGCATGCAGGCCTGCGCCACCCTGGGCGCGGCCCTGGAGCTGGGGCTGCACTATCAGCGGCAGGCCGGTGCCATGCTCGACTATGCCTTGGAGCAAGAGCGCTCGGCGGTGCGACTGGTGCTGACACCACGCTTCCGCGAGCCGGCGGTGACCGCCTTCTACATGGAGGAGGGACTGGCCAGCGTGCTGAGCGTCGCCCGGCATCTGGCCGGGACCCGACTGCCGCCGCGGGCGCTGAGCCTGGACTATCCCGCTCCACCGCATGGCGAGCGCTATCCGGCCTTGTTCGAGTGCCCGGTGCGTTTTGCCGCACCAGCGACCGCCATCGAATTCGACTCCGCCTGGCTGGACCTGCCCCTCGCCACCCGCGACGATGCGGTGGCCACCGAGGTGATCGAATTGCTGGGCGCAGCTGCCGGCCACGATCCGCTGCGAACGGATCTGGTCGAGGGCTTGCAGCGCGAGATCCGCAAGCGGCTGGCTGCGCCGCCGACCCTGGCGCAACTGGCCGCGCCGCTCAATCTCAGCGAGCGTACGCTAAGGCGTCGACTCGAGGCAGCGGGTACCCGCTACCAGGCCCTGGTCGACGAAGCGCGTCGCGAACGGGCCCTGACGCTGCTCGGTCGGGCTGACCTGGCCCTGGCCGAGGTGGCTTTTCAGAGCGGCTTCGGCGATCTGCGCAACTTCCGCCGAGCCTTCCGGCGCTGGACCGGCCTGGCGCCGCAGGAAGCCCGGCGCCGCCTGCGAATATCGATGGAAGAAGGCGGCTAGGTGTCGCTGCCCGCGCGAAGGATTTAGGTCGCCTCTATTTATCCGATTGAGAAAAAGCACTAACACCTCTCGATAGGGTCTGCTATTTAATATAGCCAAGGCTATAACGATCCCGGGAGGATTCGCGATGCTGAAAGACCTCAAGAAACGCGCCCTGCGCGGTCTGCTGGACAAGCTGCTCGATGGGCACGCCGAACGTCGCCCGCTGGAGACCCAGCCCGAGCGCTCTCGCGGCATGACGGTCCACGCCGCGCACTGATCCCTGCCGATCAGGTAGGGGCCACTCGCCTCTACCGCCCTCATAGGCGCCTCCGCTATGTCCTGAGCGAGGCGCCTTGTCCTGTTCATCTCTGTCCTGGCCCCCTCTCATCCCAGGTTACAAAGTCTCCCTGCACCTCTGATAGGTTGTGCTATCTAATTTAGCCAAGGCTATAAATACCGAGAGGCGGGCCGGATGCTGGAGAAGACGAGACGCTGGACCCTGGCGGGTCTGCTGGGAGTGCTGCTGGGCAACGCCGCCCAGGCCGCGGAGCCGTTCAAGGTGGTCACCACCTTCACGGTGATCGCCGACATGGCGCGCAATGTGGCGGGTGATGCCGCGCGGGTGGAATCCATCACCAAGCCCGGCGCCGAGATCCACAACTACCAGCCTACCCCGGGCGATCTGCTCAAGACGCGCGATGCCCAGCTGGTGCTGTGGAACGGCCTGAATCTGGAGCTCTGGTTCGAGCGCTTCTTCAGCCGCATGAAGGACGTGCCCAGCGCGGTGGTCTCCCGCGGCGTCGAGCCCATCGCCATCGCCCACGGCCCCTATGCCGGCAAGCCCAATCCCCATGCCTGGATGTCGCCCCGGGCGGCGCTGATCTACGTCGACAACATCCGCGATGCCCTGGTGCAGCATGATCCGGCCCAGGCCGACACCTATCGGCGCAACGCCGAGGCCTACAAGACGCGCATCACCGCCACCCTCGAACCCCTGCGCCAGCAGCTGCAGGCGATTCCCGAACAGCGGCGCTGGCTGGTGTCCAGCGAGGGCGCCTTCAGCTACCTGGCGCGCGACCTGGGGCTCAAGGAGCTCTATCTCTGGCCGATCAACGCCGATGCCCAGGGCACGCCGCAGCAGGTCCGCCGGGTGATCGAGACGGTACGCGCCGAGCGGATTCCGGCGGTGTTCAGCGAAAGCACGGTTTCCGCCGCCCCGGCTGAGCAGGTGGCACGGGAGAGCGGTGCGCGCTACGGCGGGGTGCTCTATGTGGATTCCCTGAGCGCCGCCGAGGGGCCGGTGCCCACCTATCTCGACCTGCTGCGGGTCACCAGCGAAACCTTGGTCAAGGGGCTGGCGCCATGATCGCCCTCGACGGGGTCGGCGTGACCTATCGCAATGGCCACACCGCCCTGCGCGACGCCAGTCTGGTGGTGCCCGGCGGCTCCATCACCGCCCTGGTGGGCGTCAATGGCAGCGGCAAGTCGACGCTGTTCAAGGCGATCATGGGCTTCGTGCTCCTGCGCACTGGCCAGGTAAGGGTCGATGACCTGCCGGTGGCCCAGGCGCTCAAGCGCAACCTCGTCGCCTACGTCCCCCAGAGCGAAGATGTGGACTGGGACTTTCCGGTGCGGGTGGAAGACGTGGTGCTCATGGGTCGCTATGGCCGGATGAATTTTCTGCGCCTGGCCCGCGCCGCCGATCACCAGGCGGTGGACGCCGCCCTGGCGCGGGTGGGGTTGACCGAGTTGCGCAAGCGGCAGATCGGCGAACTCTCCGGCGGCCAGCAGAAGCGGGTCTTCCTCGCGCGCGCCCTGGCCCAGGACAGCCGGGTGATTCTGCTGGACGAACCCTTCACCGGGGTGGATGCCCTCTCCGAGCGCGCCATCATCGAATTGCTCCAGGCGCTACGCACCGAGGGTCGCTCGATGCTGGTGTCGACCCATGACCTGGCCAGCATCGAGCGCTTCTGCGACCGCACCGTATTGCTCGATCGCACCGTGCTGGCCCAGGGGCCGACGGCCGAGGTCTTTACCCGCGAGAACCTGGAACGCACCTTTGGCGGCGCGCTGCGCCTGTTCGAAGTGGGCCAGGCGGCGCCGCGGCGCCGGGAGCGTGCCTGATGGAAGGGCTGCTGGAACCCCTGACCTATGGCTACATGAGAAACGCCCTGGGCGCGGCGGCGCTGGTGGGCGGACTGTGTGCCTTCCTTTCCGCCTACCTGATGCTCAAGGGCTGGTCGCTGATCGGCGATGCCCTGTCCCATGCCGTGGTGCCCGGCGTGGCCGGCGCCTATCTGCTCGGCCTGCCGCTGGCCCTCGGCGCCTTTCTCGCCGGCGGCGCGGCGGCCGGGGCCATGCTCGGCCTGCGGCAGTACACCCGGCTCAAGGAAGACGTCATCATCGGCCTGATCTTCAGCGCCTTCTTTGGTGGCGGGCTGTTCCTGGTCTCGCTGGCGCCGGTCGCGGTGGACATCCAGACCATCGTCTTCGGCAACATCCTGGCCATCACCCCCGAGGCCAGTCGCCAGCTGCTGATCATCGCCACCCTCTCTCTGCTGGTGCTGCTGCTCAAATGGCGCGATCTGCTGCTGGTGTTCTTCGACGAGGGCCAGGCGCGTGCCTGCGGCCTCAATCCCACCGGCTACAAGCTGCTGTTCTTCATCCTGCTGGCGCTGAGCACCGTGGCGGCGATGCAGACGGTGGGCGCCTTCCTGGTCATCGCCCTGGTGGTGACGCCGGGGGCGACGGCCTATCTGCTCAGCGACCGCTTCTCCCGGGTGGTGCTGATCAGCGTCGCCATCGGCGTCGGCAGCGGGCTGCTGGGCACCTATCTCAGCTACTTCCTCGACGGCGCCACCGGTGGCTGCGTGGTGGTCTTGCAGACTCTGATCTTTCTGCTGGCCTTCGTGCTGGCGCCGCGTCACGGCCTGCTGGCCAACCGCCGGCGAACGCGGCAGACGGCGGAGGCGGGCTGATGGACTGGCTGTGGCTGACCCTGGAAGTCGACTTCATGCGCCAGGCACTGCTGATGGCCGTGCTGGTGGCGGTGCCCGCGGCGCTGCTGTCCTGCTTTCTGGTGCTCAAGGGCTGGGCGCTGCTGGGCGATGCCATCGCCCACGCGGTGTTTCCCGGCCTGGTGCTGGCGTCGGCGCTGGGCGCGCCGCTGGTGGCGGGCGCCTTTGTCGCAGGACTGGGCTGCGCCCTGGCCACCGGCTATCTCAAGCGCCACAGCAGGGTAAAGCAGGACAGCCTGATGGGCGTGGTCTTTTCCGGCATGTTCGGCCTGGGCCTGGTGCTGCACGCCAGGCTGCCCACCGAGCTGCACCTGGACCACATCCTGCTCGGCGACCTGCTGGGAGTGACCTCGGAAGCCTTCTGGCAGATGGCGGTGATCGCCGGCCTGGTGGTGTTGGCGCTGGCCTGTCGCTGGCGCGATCTGCTGGTACTGGCCTTCGATGCGGCCCAGGCACGGGCCCTGGGCCTGCGGGTAGGGCTGCTGCACTACGGCCTGCTCGGCCTGATCGCCCTGACCGTGGTCGGCGCCCTGCAGGCGGTGGGCATGGTGCCGGTGGTGGCGCTGTTGATCGCTCCCGGCGCCACCGCCTTTCTGCTGACCCGTTCCTTTGGCTGGATGCTGCTGGTGGCCACGGCGCTGGCCGTGACGGCGGCCCTGGGCGGGGTGCTGCTGAGCCTGGTCTGGGACAGCGCGCCGGCGCCCACCCTGGTGGTGTTGCTGACGGCCGGTTTCCTGCTGGCCCTGGCATGGCGCCTGTGGCGGGATCGACGTCGTTCGGGCGACAAGGGCGTTCAGATGGCCTGATGTAATCGGCTGACCGGCCCTGCCAGGCGTTTCCGGTCACGCTCGCCTCACCTCAGGAGAACCACAATGAAAACCGTCGCCCAGTTGCTCGCCCTGAAGACCCAGCAGGACGTCTACACCATCGCTCCCGACGCCTGGGTGCTCGACGCCCTGCGGCTGATGGCGGAAAAGAACGTCGGGGCGCTGCCGGTGATGCGCGACGGCGAGCTGGTGGGTATCGTCAGCGAGCGCGACTATGCGCGCAAGGTGGCCTTGCAGGGGCGTTCCTCCTACGCGACCCCGGTCAGCGAGATCATGACCGAGGCGGTCATCATCGTGCTGCCGCAGCAGACCGTGGGCGACTGCATGCAGATGATGACCGACCACCACCTGCGCCACCTGCCGGTGATGGGTAACGGCAAGCTGATCGGATTGTTGTCCATTGGCGACCTGGTCAAGGCGACCACCGTCCAGCAGGCGGAGCTGATCCGCCATCTGGAGGGTTATATCCGCGGCGAGTGACGGGTCAGCCGGTGCGTCCGGCGCTCACGGCCAGGGCGCTAAGCTGGCGTCCTTCGGCATCGAAATTCTCCGCCGCCAGCCAGCGCTGGAAGCCGGCGTCCACCATGGGCCACTCGTGATCCAGCAGGCTGAACCAGGCGGTGTCGCGGTTGCGGCCCTTGACCACCCGGTGCTGCCGGAACAGCCCCTCATGGCGCATCCCCAACCGCTCGGCGGCGCGTTTCGAGCGGGCATTGGCGTCGTCGCACTTCCACTCCAGGCGCCGATAGCCGAGGGCGAAGGCTTCCTGCATCAGCAGATAGAAGGCTTCGGTGGCCAGGGGCGTGCGCTGCAGGCGCCCGCCAAAGGCGACATGGCCGATCTCGATGCTGCCGTGTTCGGGGACGATGCTCATCAGGCTGAGTTGCCCGAGGGCGCGGCCGTCACGGGGATCCACCACGGCATGGAACAGCGGATCGCGCCCCTGGGCCAGGCCCGCCAGCCAGCTGTCGAAGGCGGCCCGCTCGGTGAAGGGGCCATAGGGCAGATAGTCCCACAGGGCCGGGTCCTGGTCGTGCAGGGCCGCCCAGAGATCGTCGCCGTGACGCTGGGGGTCCAGGGGTTCCAGGCGTACATAGCGACCCTGCAGCAAGCGGGGCTGGGGCAGCTGGGCCGGGGTCCAGTCGAGAGGGGTCATGGTCTGTCTCCTAGCAGGTGGCGGTACTGGATGAAACCGGAGTGGGTGGCGATGCGATCATAGAGCTGACACGCCGGGTAGTTGGTCTCCTGGGTCAGCCAGTGCACCCGGTCGCAGCCGTCCGCTGCGGCGCGGGCATAGACGTGCTCGATCAGGGCGCGGCCCAGGCCGCCGCCGCGGTGATCCTCGGCGACATAGAGATCCTGCAGGTAGCAGTAGTCGGTTTCGGTCCAGCAGGAGGGGTGATAGATGAAGTGCACCAGGCCCAGGGGGCGCTCGCCGTCCCAGGCCAAGGCGCCGTACAAGGGCTGGGCGGGGTCGAGCAGCCGTTGCCAGGTGCGGGCATAGGTGGTTTCCGGCAGCCGGGTCTCGTAGAAGGCCAGGTAGGCCTGCCACAACGCGTGCCAGACGGCGTGATCGGCTTCGCTCAGGGGGCGGATGGTCATGGGTGGCTCCAGGGTCAGGCGAGAGAGGGGATCAGGGCGGCCAGGGCTTGGTCGCCGGGTACCGGGCTGGCGGCCAGTCCCTGGCGGACGCCTTCGCGATCGGCGGCGTTGCGATTCTGGCTGAGCTTGGCGATGCCCTGGAGACTGTCCAGCGGCAGACGCAGGCCGCGGATGGCGCGCAGCATGCCCTGGACATAATCCGCGGGCGCATCCGCGACCTGCCAGGGGCGGGCACGCCCGGCTTCGTGCTGGTCGGTGAGGCGTTCCAGCAGCTGCAGCAGACGCTCGGGGTCATCGAATACCTCGACGTTGCCGCGAGCGTGCACGGCCTGGTAGTTCCAGGTCGGCACCACCCGGCCATGTTCGGCCTTGCCGGGATAGAAGGCCGGGCTGACATAGGCCTGGGGACCCTGAAACACCGCCAGTACCTGGCCTGCCTCGACCAGTGCCTGGGCCTGGGGATTGCTGCGCGCCAGATGGCCATAGAGGGTGCCACAGGGACCCTCGTCGGGCGCCAGCCAGAGCGGCAGATGGCTGACCAGCGGACCGGCGTCGGTCTGGCTGATGAGCAGCGCCAGGGCATGATCGCGCAGATGCTGGTGCAGCCTGGGCAGGTCTTCGAGGCGAAAGGCGGGATTGGGATACATGGTCAGGAACTCCAGCGACGTCCGGCCATGCTAAGGTCGACGTTGGCTCCCTGTAAGAGCCAATTTCCATGACTTTCAGGGTGCCAATCCATGCTGGGATTCGAGCCGTCGGGGCTGTTGCTGGAGCCGGGTCAGGGCCTGGCGCGCCAGCTCTACCAGGGCCTGCGCGAGCGCATCCTGGCCGGTGAGCTGGCCGCCGGGGTACGGCTGCCGGCCAGTCGTGAACTGGCGCGGTTGCTGGGGATCTCGCGCAATACCGTGACCGCCGCCTACGAGCAGCTCCTGGCCGAGGGCTTTCTCGACAGTCGCCCGGGCGATGGTACCTATGTCGCGCCCGTGACCCGGGCGCTGGCCACTCCCGAAGCCACGGCCAGGACGACACCCGTGCCCCAGGCCAGTGTGCCGCCCGGCGCACCGTGCGCCTTTCGGGTCGGCCTGCCGGCGATGGATCTGTTTCCCTTCGCCACCTGGGCGCGGCTGCAGCAGCGTTTCTGGCGCCAGCCGGAGCCGGCGCTGCTGGGCTATCGCGAACCCGGCGGCGAACCAAGGCTGCGTTGCCTGCTCTGCGCCTATCTGCGCCAGGCGCGGGGCCTGGTCTGCGCACCCGAGCAGATCCTCATCACCAGCGGCGCCCAGCAGGCCATCGAACTCTGCGCCCGGTTGCTGCTGGCGCCCGGAGCCTGGGCGGCCATGGAGGATCCCGGCTATCGCGCCGCGGGCCTGGCCTTGCAGAGTGGCGGGGCGCGGTTGCAGGGCGTCGCGGTGGATGGGGCCGGGCTGATGGTAGAGCAACTGGCAGGGCTGCCGGACTGCCGGCTGGTCTATGTCACCCCGTCGCATCAGTATCCCACCGGCGCGGTACTGTCCCTGCCGCGCCGCCTGGCGCTGCTGGACTGGGCGCGGCAGGCCGACGGCTGGATCGTCGAGGACGACTACGACGGCGAATACCGCTACCAGGGTGCGCCGCTGGCGCCCCTGGCCGCCTTGGATCGCCACGGTCGGGTGCTCTATGTCGGTACCTTTTCCAAGATCGCCTTTCCCGGCCTGCGCCTGGGCTATCTGGTGGCCCCGCCCGCGCTGCTGCCGGCACTGCTGGAGCTGCAACGGGCCGGGATCCGCCATCTCGACAGCGCCACCCAGACGGTCATGGCCGATTTCATCGAACAGGGCCATTTCCAGCGCCATATCCGCCGCATGCGACGGGCCGCGCGCAATCGCCGCGATGCCCTGCTGGCCGGCTGGCCAGCGGTTGCCGGCTGCGCCCCGCCGGGCGTCCCGGTGGCCGGCCTGCATCTGTGCCTGCCGGTCACCCACCTGGCTCGCGAAGCCGAGCTGGTGACCCGGGCGGCCGCGGTCGGGGTGGAGCTCAATGCGCTGTCGCGCTACTGGCTGCCCGAGGGCCCGACCCCGCCCGACGCCCGCGCCGGACTGGTACTGGGCTTCGCGGCGGTGCCGGAGGCACGGATCAAGGAGGCGCTGGCCAGGCTGCGGGAAGCCTGGGCCTGAGCGCTGCCGTCAGAGGCTTTTCGACTCCAGATTGAGACGGTCCAGCAGACCGGCGGCGCCCGCGGGATCCAGGGCCGCGGTCAGGGCGACTTCCAGGGTATCGCCCAGACGCACGCGTTCCTTGGGCGCAAGACTCACCCGCAGACCGTCTTCCTCGCCGGAGGCCAGATCGACCAGGCTCTTGCAAAGGTCCTTGCCGCGCGCACCCAGGTTCTTGAAGTCCTGCAGACAGTCATTGCGCTGCTGCTGGTGCACCGCGGCCAGCGCCCGGTCACGCTGCCTGTCGAAGTCGCCCGCGGTAGGGTCGAGCGGCAGATAGCGGCGGGTCAGGGCCAGACTGCGCTTGAAATAGCCCTGATCCCTGACGTCCACCTGCAAGCCCTTGAGCTCGGCACGTTGCGCGCCCTGCTGCAGCCCGCCCAGCAGAGCGAAGGGCGACAGCAGACCGCGCCGATTCTCCTCCTGGCCACTGTCGGCGAGTTCGCTCAAGTCTTCGGCCAGGCGGCGGACCTGGCTCAGCGACAGGCTCGCGTCCACGTCCAGCAGCTCCGGCAGGTCCAGGGTCAGGCCGATGTCCGCCAGCTCATCCTCGACGTTCCATTTCAACCGGCCGGAAAAGGGCGCCAGTTCGGCGCGTCCGCTGGCGAGCAGCAGATCGCCAACCAGGGGCAGCCGCAGCGCCGTCGAGCGGCTCTTGGCGTCGGGCGGAAAGGCCACGCCTTCGAACTGGACATCGGCCCGGCGGTGGGCGGGTTCGTCCTTGAGGTCGGAGAGAGTCAGTTGGGCGATGCTCGGCCCATCGCTGAGGCGCACCTCGTGCAGCTTGATCGTGCCACCCAGCGGTGAGGAGGACAGCGACTGCCAGCTGATCCGGTCCTGCAGGCGGTGTTCGAACAGCCAGTCGCGCAGGCGTCCGTCGGCGACATGAGCGGCGTAGGCCTTGAGACCGAAATAGCCACCGACCACCACGACCAGCGCCGCACCGGCCAGGAGTTTGACGTTGAGAGTCCGTTTCATCAGAAGCGCTCCTCGCCGAGATCGGCATCCTTGAGCTGTTGGCGGGCCGCCTCGGGGGTCCAGGCGGGATCTTCGAATTGCACCCGTGCCAGCGCCAGGGGATCGCGCAGGTCGCTGCAGCCTTCGCTGGTACAGGGCTGCACGACCTTGGCCGTCAGGTGCGTCAGGGGCAGGTCGTCGGCGTCACGCGCCTTCGGATCGAGCTGCAGGGTGCCGCTCAGGACATACCAGCCGGTCTTGGCCGGGATGCCGGCCGGTACCTGCGCCTGGATCGGATAGGGATAGTCGAGGGTCCAGCCGTCGCTATTCGTCTTGGTCACCCGGGCGATCAGGCGTACGGGATGGGTAGCGCCACGCACCAGGTCTCCATAGTCGCCACCACTGCCCGGCGCGTAGTCCACATCGTTGACTTGTCGCGCCAGCAGCGCCTGGGGATTGCTGCGCGCTTCCTGGGTCAGGCGCTCGTAGGTGGCGAGTTGATCACGGGCACGGAACGCCTGCTGCATCCGTACCTGCCGGGCTTCGCGCTCACGCTCGCGTGCGGCCTGCTCGCGCTGGCGCGCCTGCTTCTCGTCCCACATGAACAGGTAGTTGGTAGCCTGCTCGGGATTGTACTGCCAGGCCTTGCTGCGCCAGTTGCGGTCAACATTGACGCGATACAGCCAGAAGTCCTGACTGGATTCGTTGCTGTTCCAGGGGCGGGAAAAGATACCCTTGGTGAAGTCGCGCACGGCCAGGAAGGTGAAGTGCGGGATCATCGTGCCCAGCGCGTCGAGCTGTTGCTGGGTCTTGGCGATGATGGGACGGATCTGGTCGAGCTGACGGAATTGTTCGCTGTTGCCGGTCACGAACAGTACATCCGGACCGCTGATCGACCACTGGCCGCGATAGCTGTAGCCGAGACGCAGCAGGCTGTAGCTGGCGGTCACCGGATCGCTGGCCAGCAGGAATAGAGCCTGCTTCTGGCTATCGAAGCCGACAAAGCGCAGCGGCGGCAAGGGCTTGTCCAGCGGCAGACCATTGAGGAAAAAGCCCTTCCAGCGCTGCAATTGCTTGCCGTCGCTTCGCTCCACGGCGAGTTCACCCTCGCCCTGGGCTAGGCCGTTCTCGCAACGGATACCACTGGAGCGCACCTGCAGGTAGCGGCTGTCTTCCTCGACCTTGAAGGGGACGCGGAAGGCGCAGCCCTGGCTGTCCTTGAGGGTGGTCATGAAGTCGCTCTTGGCCAGTTCGGCTTCGCCATCGCCCGGGCGCCAGCCGGCGACATCGAAATCGGTGGCGATCTGACCGGCAGACTCCTTGGCTGCTGCAGGTGCAGGCTCGACCTTGGCCGGCGCGACAGGTGTAGATTCGGCGACCGGGGCCGCTGGCGCTGCGGGTGCCGGTGCCTCCGTGACTGCTGGAGGAGTGGCCTGCTTGGCCGTTTCAGGCGCCGTAGCAGCGGGAGCCTCGGCAGGCGCCGCCTTGGGCGGCGCGACGGGGGCCGGAGCAGGAGCTGCGGCGACGGCAGCCGGATTCTGTACCTGCGCCGTCCAGGCCGTGGCCTTGGTGGCCGTTCCGTTCAGCCGGGCGTCGGTGCTACCGGTCGCCGTCCAGGTCAGGCGTTCGGCCTGGTCGCACTGCTTGCCGAGCAATGCGCCGATCTTGGGCATCAGGCGTTCGACGGCCACGGCCTCGGCGGCCTTGCCATAGACGAAGCGCAGCGCCAGGTCGGGGGCGCACCAGGCGGCTGCAGGGTGATCGACGAAGACCTCGACGTCTTCGGCCTTGGAATAGGCGAGGCGGGTGCTTTCGGCCTGGGCAGCCGTGGCCGTGGCCAGCAGCGTCAGGGCCAGCAGGGTGGGTTTCATGGTCATCCTTCCTTAGATCAGTTCCCAGGCACCGTCAGCGGCCTGGCAGGCCTTAGTGGTCTGCTGATCCTGCTGACCGTCCTGGCTCAGGCTGTAGTTCAGGGTGCGGCAGGTGGTCTTGGCGGCGACCTTGTCCTGCACCGGCGCGGCATCGAGATCGGCGGCGTCGAGGTCCACGCCCTGCTGCTTGGCGCTGGCCACGTCCAGGGTATCCAGATCCACCGCGGGTGCCGGTTGAGCCTTGGTCTTGCCAGCGGTCGCCAGCGTGGCAGCGGTCGCCGGAGTCACCAGGGGCGCGTAGACATAGCCGATGGTCACGCCCTTGCGGCCCACGGCGATCCAGTCGTTGCCGGTACGGCCCAGGGCGGTGAAGCGCGTACCCGTGGGCAGTCCGCCGACCTTGGCGGCATTGTCGTTGGGCGCGGCGCGCAGATTGGCCGACTTGATCGACTGATAGGGCTTGTTGAGCAGGGTCAGCTGCTCGACCTTCTGCACCTTGGGCGTGCGCTTGACCGCCACCTGGCGAGCTTCGGTCTCGGTCGCCACCGGCACGATGCGGGCAGTGGCGCCACTGTGGTCGGAGGTCCAGGTGGTCACCTGACCATCCTCGGCGTGCTCCAGCGCCTTTTGCGTCTGCACGGCCAGGGCCTCGCGATCACGCTGGTCGAGCTTGGCCCCGAGGGTCTTGCCCAGGGCGCCACCGGCGAGGGCGCCGGCCAGCATGGCGGCGGTACGGCCACTGCCACCACCGATCTGGCTGCCGATGAGGATGCCGGCCGCCGCCCCGACCACGGTGCCGACGTTTTCCTGATTGAGCCATTCGTTCTGCGACATGTTGGAGCAGCCCGTGACGGCGAGGCTGCCACCCAGGCAGAGAACGGCAAGGCGATGACGAGGCTTCATTACGAGTCCTTTCCGAAGCGAAAATTTAGGAGGAGGGAATGGTAGAGGCTTGCTCCAGAGACGTTGTGACCTGATTCACCGAAAGCGGGTTTGGCATCAAAGGGCTAGCATGGCCCGGAAGGCGCAGCTGGAGGCGCTACCGCCCCTGATACGCCTTCCCGTAATGCCGCTCCAGGCGCGACTGCATGAATTCCATGGCCAGGGACAGCAGCCAGTAGAGCACCGCCGCGGTGGTCAGCATTTCCAGATAGCGATAGCTGGAGCGGCCATAGGACTGGGCGAGGAACATCACCTCCCAGACACCCATTACCGAGACCAGGGAGGAGTCCTTGAGCATGGAGATGAACTGGCTGGTGGTGGGCGGGATGATGCTGCGCATGGCCTGGGGCAGGGTGACGCGCCAGAAGATTACCCGCGGCGCCAGGCCCAGGGCCCGGGCCGCCTCGCGCTGACCGGCGGGGACGCCGAGCAGGCCGGCGCGGAAGATCTCGCTGAGGTAGGCGCCGTAGTTCAGCGACAGGGCGAGGATGCCGGCGCTGATGGCGCCGGGGACCACGCCGATCTGCGGCAGGCCCAGGTAGATCAGCAGGATCTGGATCAGCAGCGGGGTGCCGCGAAAGAAGGAGGCGTAGAAGGTCGCCACGCCATAGGCCAGGGCACTGGACGACAGCCGCCCCAGGGCCGCGGCGAAGCCCAGCAGCACTGACACCAGGATGGAGCTGAGGCTGAGGAACAGCGTCAGGGCCGCGCCTTGGAGGAAGCCGTTGGGGCCCAGGCGCCAGCCCACCAGGTTGGGCAGGCGCGGCCAGACGCTGGCGAACTTGAGGTCGAAGCCGAGCACGAAGACCACGCCCCCGGCCAGCAGCGCCAGCCAGGTCAGCCAGACACGGGTGCGAAAGCTCAGCAGGGGGCGGCGCTGGTCTGGGGGCGGTAGCGGACTCATTGGCTGATGTCGGCACCGATCCACTTGTCGGAGATCCGCTTCAGGGTGCCGTCCTGGCGCAGCCCCTCGATGATCTCGCGCAGCGTGGCGGCGAATTCCGCATCACCCTTCTCGATGGCCACGGCGTTGGGCTCGGCATAGAGCGGTGCGCCCGCCAGCTTGAACTTGCTGTCCTGGGCCAGGCGCGGCTGGGCGGTCACCAGGTTGGTCAGCACCGCGTCCAGGCGTTTGCCGGCGCCCAGGCCCAGGTCCTGGAAGGCGACGTTGTCGTCGGGGAAGGGCACTACCTGCACCTGGTCGAAGGGGTAGCTCAGCGGCTTGTCCTCCTGGCCTTCGATGGTCAGGTCCTTGTTCAGGTAGCTTTCGTAGGAGGAGGCGCTGGTGACGCCGACCTTCTTGCCGGAGAGGTCCTTGGCACCGTGGATGCGGTCGTCACCGGCGTTGACCACGATCACCGCTGGCGAGGCGTAGTAGTTGACCGGGAAATCGAACACCTGGGCGCGCGCCTGGCTCGGCGTCATGGAGCAGATGCAGACGTCGTAGCGACCGCTCCAGCGACCGGCGGCGATCACGTCCCAGGAAGGGGTTTCCAGGCGCAGCTTGACGCCGAGCTTGTCGGCCACCGCCTTGGCCACGTCCACGTCGAAGCCTTCCAGCTGGTTCTGGGCATTGAGCTGGGAGAAGGGCGGATAGCTCTCCATGAGCACGTTGACCAGCTCGCCCTTGGCCTTGATGCGGTCCAGGGTGGTCCCGGCCGAGGCCGAGGTGGCGACCAGCGCCAGGGTCAGGCCGAGGGCCGATAGCAGAGCGGTTCTCATGGGGGCGTCCTTTGCAAAGGGAAAGAGGGCCTGGTATTAGAGAGATATGAGAACCGATATTGAACTCTGTTTTGGTTATAAGGAAAAGTGAAATAGCTATATGGCCAACATGAATCTTGTGCTTCTCGACGGTGGCATGGGCCGCGAACTGCAGCGCCGCGGCGCGCCCTTTCGTCAGCCGGAGTGGTCGGCCCTGGCCCTGAGCGAGGCGCCGGAGCAGGTGGAAGCGGTGCATCGGGCCTATATCGAGGCCGGCGCCCAGGTGATCACCAGCAACAGCTATGCGGTGGTGCCCTTCCATATCGGCGAGGCGCGTTTCGCCGCCGAAGGCGAGGCCCTGGCGGCACGAGCCGGCCAGCTGGCACGGCAGGCGGTGGTAGCCAGCGGTCAGCCGGTGCGGGTGGCGGGTTCGCTGCCGCCGCTGTTCGGCTCCTATCGCCCCGATCTGTTCGAGCCGGCGCGGGTGGACGAGGTGCTGCAGCCGCTGATCCGCGGCCTGGCGCCCCATGTCGATCTCTGGCTGGCGGAAACCCAGAGTTCCCTGGCCGAGGTGCGCGCCATCGCCGCGGGGCTGCCCGGGGATGGCAAGCCGCTGTGGCTGTCCTTCACCCTCAAGGACGAAGACGTCGACGAGATCCCACGGCTGAGATCCGGCGAGCCGGTGGCCGCGGCCGCGCAGCTGGCGGTGGAACTGGGCGCCGGAGCGCTGCTGTTCAATTGCAGCCAGCCCGAGGTGATGGCCGCGGCGCTGGATACCGCGCGGGCGACCTTTGCCGCGGCGGGGATCGAGATTCCCTTTGGCGCCTATGCCAACGCCTTCCCGCCCCAGCCGGAAGAGGCCACCGCCAATGATGGCCTCGACCCCCTGCGTCCGGATCTGGATCCGCCCGGCTACCTGAGCTTCGCCCAGGACTGGCAGGCGCGTGGCGCGAGCCTGATCGGCGGCTGCTGCGGCATCGGCCCGGAGCACATCGCCGTACTCAACACGCGACTGCGCGGCTGACGCCCGCATTCGGTCGGCAAAAAAAGCGGACAGCGCTCGGGGCGCTGTCCGCTTTTTTCTTGCCGCCAGACGGCGCTCAGACCTGCGCCTGGCCACCATCGGCGAAGAGTTCGGCGCCGTTGACGAAGCTGGAATCACTGGAGGCCAGGAACAGGGCAACCCTGGCGATTTCCTCCGGCTCGCCGACGCGACCCAGGGGGATCTGGCCGGCCAGGTGGTCCAGCAGACCCTGCTGCTGGGCGGCATCCGGACCGGCCAGTTCCACCAGCCCCGGGGTGCGGGTGGCACCCGGACTCAGGGTGTTGATGCGGATGCCGCGGCCCTGCAGCTCCAGGATCCAGTTGCGGGCGAAGGCGCGTACGGCGGCCTTGGATGCGCCGTAGACGCTGAAGGCCGGGGTGCCGGTACTGGCGGCGGTGGAGCCGGCCAGTATCACCGAGGCATGGTCCGCCAGCAGCGGCAGGGCCTTCTGCACGGTGAACAGCACCCCCTTCACGTTGCGATCGAAGGTGTCGTCGTAGTGGGCTTCGGTCATCTCGGCGAGGGGCAGCAGGCTGCCACCTCCGGCGTTGACGTAGAGCACGTCGAGGCGCCCGTGCTCGCGGCGGATGCGCGCATAGAGGTCATCGAGCTGGTCCAGGCGCGAGGAGTCCACGGCGATGCCGGTGGCGTTGCCGACCTGCTCGACCGCGGCATCCAGTTCCGCCTGCCGCCGGCCGGTGAGGATGACGTGGGCGCCCTGCTGGGCGAAGAGTGTGGCAGCGGCCAGGCCGATGCCGCTGGTGGCACCGGTGACGAGGGCGATCTTGTCGGCGAGCTTGAGGGTCATGGCTGAATCTCCGAGTGGTTGTGATCAGGTGGAGTCAGCCTATCGACCCTGGCTCCTCTGCAAAATAGAATGATTGGCAAGTCATCGTTGCAGAAATGAAATGAGCAGATTGCCGGATTTCGAAGGCTTGGCGATGTTCGCCAAGGTCGCCGAGGAGGGCTCCTTCGCCGCTGCGGCGCGGGTGCTGGGCGTGTCGGTGGCCACCGTCTCGCGGGCGGTGACGCGCCTGGAGGAGCGCCTCGGCGGGCGGCTGTTCAATCGCACCTCGCGGCAACTGGCGTTGACCGAATTCGGTCGCGAGCTGGCCGCCCAGGCCGGCGACCTCTATCGCCAGGCGGAGGCGACCGAAAGCGCCGCCCAGGCGCGCGCCGTGCAGCCTCGCGGTCAGGTGCGGCTGGCGGTGCCCATGGCCTTCGGCCTGCGCTGGGTGGCGCCGCTGCTGCCCGAGCTGCTGCGCCGCTATCCCCAGCTGACGGTGGATCTGCACCTGTCCGATGCCGCCGTGGATCTGGTGGCGGAGGGCTTCGACGCCGCCCTGCGCATCGCCGCCTTGCCCGACTCCTCGCTGGTCGCCCGGCGGCTCTGCGCGGTCAGCCAACTGCTGGTGGCGGCGCCGGCCTACGTCGAGCGCCATGGCCATCCTCGACATCCGCAGGAACTGAGCGAACATGCCTGCCTGAGCTACGCCTACCGGGCGCGCAGCCAGGTGTGGCGCTTCAGTGGGGACGACGGTCGCGAGGAAAGCGTGCTGCCGCGTGGTCCCTTGCGCGTCACCAATTCCGAAGCCCTGCTGCCGGTGCTGCTGGAAGGCCTGGCCATCGCCGAGTTGCCGGACTTCATCGCCGCCGACTACCTGGCCGATGGCCGGCTGGTGCCGCTGCTGCCGGACTGGCAGCTGACCCGTGGCGGCCTCTATTTCGTGACCCCCTCGGCGCGCAGTCGCCCAACCAAGATCCAGGTGCTGCTCGATTTCTTCGTCGAGCATCTGAGCAGTCCCGGCTGGTAGGCGAGCCCTCCGTCCGCTTCGTGACATCCCGCAACATCCACCTTTCGCCACGCAAGGCTGGCGAAAGGTTGACCTCTTAGGATCCGCTCAAGACCCGCCCCCGTGAGCGGGCGACGTGCCTACAAAAATAACCAGGATTCTTGCCATGTCGTATCTGTCCTTCCAGGCGTCCCCGCGCGCCCGTCTCACCTGGATTTTCGCCCTCTCCGCGCCGCTGCGCCGCGGCTGAACCCTCCTTCTCTTCGCGAAAATCCAGAGGTATTCCCATGCTGACTTTCCTCGGCTTCGCCATGGTCATGACCTTCATGTACCTGATCATGACCAAGCGCCTGTCTCCGCTGATCGCCCTGACCATGGTGCCGATCGCCTTCGCCGTACTGGCCTGGGCGCTGTCCAGCGAATTCGCCAGCCTCGGCAGCGTCAAGCTCGACGCCCTCGGCCCGATGATGCTCGACGGCATCCGCAAGCTGGCGCCCACCGGCGTGATGCTGCTGTTCGCGATCCTCTACTTCGCCGTGATGATCGATACCGGCCTGTTCGACCCGGCGGTGCGCTGGATCCTCAAGCTGGTCAAGGGCGATCCGCTCAAGGTGGCCATGGGCACCGTCTTCCTGACCCTGGTGGTCTCCCTGGACGGTGACGGCTCGACCACCTACATGATCTGCGTGGCGGCCATGTTCCCGCTGTACAAGCGCCTGGGCATGAATCCGCTGATCATGACCTGCCTGATGCTGCTCTCCAGTGGCGTGATGAACCTGACCCCCTGGGGCGGTCCGACCGCCCGTGCTGCCAGTGCCCTGCACGTGGAACCGGCCGACGTCTTCGTGCCCATGATCGCGCCCATGCTGCTGGCCATCGCCTGGCTGTTCTTCCTCGCCTACCTCTATGGCCGCAGCGAGCGCGCCCGCTTGGGCATCCTGCAGATCGGCGAGACCGAAGGCGCCGACGTCACCGTCTCCCAGTGCGCCGAGGCCCGCCGCCCGCACCTGCGCTGGTTCAACGGCCTGCTGACGCTGGCGCTGATGGCCGCGCTGATCGTCGGCATCCTGCCGATGCCGGTGCTGTTCATGATCGCCTTCGGCATCGCCATGACCGTCAACTACCGCTGCCTGAACATGCAGAAGCAGCGCATCGCCGCCCATGCCGAAAACGTCCTGGCGGTGGTCTCGCTGATCTTCGCCGCGGGCATCTTCACCGGCATCCTCTCGGGTACCGGCATGGTCGACGCCATGTCCAAGGGCCTGCTGGCGGTGATCCCGGACGCCCTGGGTCCGTACATGGCGGTGATCACCGCCCTGGTCAGCCTGCCGTTCACCTTCTTCATCTCCAACGACGCCTTCTACTTCGGCGTGCTGCCGGTGCTGGCCGAGGCCGCCGCGGCCTATGGCATCAGTCCGGTGGAGATCGCCCGGGCCTCCATCGTCGGTCAGCCCGTGCACCTGCTCAGCCCCCTGGTGCCCTCGACCTACCTGCTGGTGGGCCTGGCCAAGGTGGAGTTCGGCGACCACCAGCGCTTCACCCTGAAGTGGGCGACCGTGACCTGCATGTTCCTGCTCGGCGGTGCTTTGTTACTGGGTGTGTTTCCGCTGTACAGCCGCTAGAGTTTTACCATTTGTACGACTAGCCTTGCCGGCTGTTCGAAAATGGCGCGTCGCCTGACGCGCCTTTTCCATTGGAGCGCGCGCCCGAGCGCGTCTCAGCTAAAAGAGGATTTGCAATGGACTGGCTGACCAACCCGGAAATCTGGGTCGCCTTCTTTACCCTGACGGCCCTGGAAATCGTTCTGGGCATCGACAACATCATCATGATCTCCATCCTGGTCAGCCGCATGCCCAAGCACATGCAGGCGCGGACCCGTTTCTTCGGCCTGGCCCTGGCCATGGTCACCCGCATCCTGCTGCTGCTGTCCATCACCTGGGTGATGCGCCTCACCGCCGACCTGTTCTTCGTCTTCGGCCAGGGCATCTCCGGGCGTGACCTCATCCTCTTCTTCGGCGGCCTGTTCCTGCTGTGGAAGAGCAGTGCCGAGATCTACGAAGGCCTGGAAGGCGAAGACGAGCACGACGAGGACGCGCCCCAGAAGAAGGGTGGCGGTTTCATCGGCACCATCATCCAGATCGCCATCATCGACATCGTCTTCTCGCTAGACTCGGTGATCACCGCGGTGGGCATGGTCAGCCACGTGCCGGTGATGGTCGCGGCGATCATCGTCGCCGTGCTGGTGATGATGCTGGCGGCCGGCGCCATCAGCAATTTCATCGACAAGCACCCGAGTCTGAAGATGCTGGCGCTGTCGTTCCTGATCGTGGTCGGTACCGTGCTCATCGCCGAAGCCTTCGAGGTCCATGTGCCCAAGGGCTACGTCTACTTCGCCATGGCCTTCTCGCTGGCGGTGGAAGCCATCAACATCCGCCTGCGCGGCAAGGCCAAGGCGCGCGAAGCGGTCAAGCGGCGCAAGGAGCAGATCTGATCGCGGCGGCGGAACCGACCCGGCTCTCCGCCGCCTAAACCAGCAAGTCCCCACGAGCCCGAAGGTGCCCTGCCTTCGGGCTCGTGCGTCTGTGCAGAACGGTCATTACGATTTTGTGACAAGCTTGCCAGGAGCTCTTGGACACGCGCCGGGAGGGCGCCACGATGCTGACACTGCTCAATCTGCTATCCGCCGTTGCCCTGCTGGTGTGGGGCACCCATATCGTGCGCACCGGTATCCTGCGGGTATACGGCGCCAGTCTGCGCCGGGTGCTCAGCCGCAGCATGCAGCGCATGCCGCTGGCCTTTCTTTCCGGCATCGCCGTCACTGCCCTGGTGCAGAGCAGCAACGCCACCGCGCTGCTGGTAACCTCCTTTGTCGCCCAGGGCCTGGTGCCGCTGACCCCGGCGCTGGCCATCATGCTCGGCGCCGACGTGGGCACCGCGTTGATGGCGCGGGTGCTGACCTTCGACCTGTCCTGGCTGTCGCCGCTGCTGATCTTTCTCGGCGTGGTGTTCTTTCTCGGCCGCAAGCAGACCCGCGCCGGCCAGCTCGGCCGGGTCGCCATCGGCCTGGGGCTGATCATCCTGGCGCTGCAGCTGATCGTCGAGGCGGCCTCGCCAATGACCCATGCGGCCGGGGTCAAGGTGCTGTTCTCTTCACTGACCGGCGACCAGTTGCTCGACGCCCTGACCGGCGCGGTGTTCGCCATGGTCTCCTATTCCAGCCTGGCAGCGGTGCTGCTGACCGCCACCCTGGCCGGCTCCGGGGTCATCTCGCTCAAGGTGGCGCTGTGCCTGGTGGTGGGGGCCAACCTGGGCAGCGGCGTGCTGGCGCTGATGGGCGCGGCCAAGCAGGGCGTGGAGGCGCGGCGGGTGGCGGTGGGCAGCCTGCTGTTCAAGCTCGCCGGCTGCATCCTGGTGCTGCCCTGGATCGGCCTGCTGGCCGACTGGCTGCAGGGCTACGACTTCAACGACGCCGAGGTGGTGATCGGTTTCCACGTCGCCTACAACCTGGTGCGCTGCCTGCTGTTCCTGCCGCTGACCGGGCCCCTGGCGCGCTTCTGCACCGCCATGCTGCCGGCCAAGGACAGCGCCGAGACCATCCTGCGACCGCGCCACCTGGACACCGCGGCCCTGGATACCCCGGCCCTGGCGCTGACCAACGCCTCCCGCGAGCTCCTGCGCATGGGCGATGTCATCGAGCAGATGCTGCAGCACCTGCTGGTGCTGATCAATGCCGGCGACAAGCAGCTGGCCCGCGAGGTGCGCCGTCTCGACGACGACGTCGATGCCCTATACACGGCGATCAAGCTGTACCTGGCGCGCATGCCGCGCGACGACCTGGACGAGCGCGACAGCCGGCGCTGGGCCGAGACCATCGAACTGGCGATCAACCTGGAGCAGGCCGGCGATCTGATCGAGCGCATGGCCAGCGACGTCGACAGCAAGAAGATCGCTGCCCGGCGTTCCTTCTCGGCTTCCGGGGTGGACGAACTCTCCGCGCTGCACCGGCTGCTGGTCGACAGCCTCAAGCTGTGCCTGTCGGTCTATCTCTCCGGCGACCTGGACGCGGCGCGGCGCCTGCGTCGGCTCAAGCAGCGTTTCCGCCTGCTGGAACGGCGCTATGCCCATGCCCACGTCGAGCGGCTGCACCAGCAGGTAGTGGAGAGCTTCGAAACCAGCTCCCTGCACCTGGGGCTGCTCAGCGACATGCGCCGGGTCAATTCGCTGTTCTGCAGCATCGCCCACGGCGTGCTGGAGGCGGCCGATGCCGGCTATGCCACCGAGCACGAGCTGCCGGTGGAGGGGCGCGAGGAGTCGGGCGGGGTTTGAGGTCGCGGTTTGACACAGGGATTCGTGGATGAGGCTGCGCCGTCATCCACGCTACTGATCTGATCTTGTCAGCGCCAATGAAGTTGAGCGCCACTTCGGATGGCCCTCTCTCCCCTGGGGAGAGGGGGCCCCTGCTGCGAACTGCCAGTGGAAAAGGCTGCGCCGTCATCCACGCTACGGGGTTCGAGTTGATCGCGGCCATGGCGGTCCGCCGATGCGGCCGCTCCTACAGGGTGTGATGCTTCTGTAGGAGCGGCCCATGGCCGCGATTGGGGTACCTCACTGCACCCGACTATCGAGCTGCTGCAGGATCCGCCAGGCCGTCTCGATCCGCGCGGCATTCGGGTAGTTGCGGTTGGCCAGGATCACCAGGCCGAGCTGGCGCTCGGGGATAAACAGCGCATAGGCGCCGAAGCCGTTGGTGGAGCCGGTCTTGTTCAACAGCCGGGCGCCGCTCGCCGGCAGGGGCGGGTGCTGCCAGTCCAGCGGTTGCGGCTCCAGGGCCATCGCCGGGGTGTTGCCGGCCAGCAGCTGGGTCTTGGCCAGCGGATAGGCGTAGGCCTCCCAGGCCAGACCCTGGGTCATGGGGCCGCTGCGATAGTAGCCCTGTTGGGTGGCGTCGAGCGCCTTGGCCAGGGGCGCCGGCAACCGGTCGGGATTGAGATTCGCCTCGACGAAGGTGAGCAGATCGCCGGCGGTGGTCTTGATGCCATAGGCCTCTTCGGCATAGGCGCCCGGATTGACCCGTAGCGGCTGGTCGTTCCTGCCATGGCCCCAGGCGTAGTGGGCCTGCTCGACCGCCGGCACCTGCAGATAGGTATGGTCGAGGCCGAGGGGCTTGAGCACGTGGCGCTGCAAGGCCGTGGCGAAGGGCTCGTCGAGCCGCTGGGCCGCCAGGGCGCCGAACAGGCCGATGCTGGGATTGGAGTAGAGGCGGCGGCTGCCGGCGGGGAAGGGCGGCTGGAAGGCGCGGTAGAAGGCCGTCGTCTGATCGTCGCGGGTGACGCTGTCGGGAAATTGCAGCGGCAGGCCGCCGGCGCTGTAGGTGGCCAGCTGCAGCAGGCTGGCCTGGCCGATGGCGCTGCCGGCCAGGGCCGGGCGGACCTGAGCGGCGGACTCGTCCAGGCGCAGGCGGCCGGTCGCCGCTGCGTAGCCACCCAGGGCGGCGGTGTAGGTCTTGCTCAGGGAGCCGATCTCGAACAGGGTAGCCGTGTCCACCGCCTGGCCGCTGCGGCGATCGGCGGTGCCGAAGTAGTAGAGCCGGCGCAGGCCCGGGGCCGTGACACCCACGGCCAGGCCCGGAATGTCCTGCTCGGCCATCACCGCGCGGGCGGCGGCGCGGATCTCGTCGTCGAGGGAATTGGCGGCGTTGGCCAGGAGCGGCAGGGTCAGGCCCAGGCCGAGCAGCAGGGAAAGACGCGGGAAAGCCGACATGCGGGAGCTATTCCTGAGGAAGGGAGGCCAGGAGTCTAGCCGAGCGTTGCCACAGCGGTATGAGACGCGGCCAGCGTTGGAAGATTTTGCCGCCGGCGCTGTCCATGGCTGGCTGGAGCCCGGTCCTCGACTGGACTACAGTCGCCTCTCACCTTTTCCAGGAGTCATCCTATGTCCGCTGCCCCCCTCGTCGAACAGATCCAACTAGGCCAATTGCCCGTCTGGCGCATCCGCGTCGGCCAGGCCGAAGCCCTGGTGGCCTGCCAGGGCGCCCAGGTGCTGCGCTACGGCTTCGACGGCGAGCCGGACATCGTCTGGGGCAATCCGGAAGCCGTGTTCGAGCCCGGTACCCCGATCCGTGGTGGCATCCCGGTCTGCTGGCCCTGGTTCGGCGACCTGCTGAAGAATCCGGCCGCGGTCCAGACCATGTGCACCACCACCGCGGACGCCCCGGCCCACGGCCTGGCGCGCCAGGTCGCCTGGCAGGCCGGCGGCGTCGAGGTGGACACCGACCGGGTGCGCCTGGACTTCCACCATCGCACCTCCGCCGAGACCACCCCGGGCTGGCCCCATGCCACCGAGCTGACCCTCAGCCTAAGTGTGGGCGAACGCCTGGAGCTGACCCTGAGCGTGCACAATCTGGAAGATCACCCGCTGGTGCTGAGCCAGGCGCTGCACACCTATTTCGCCGTGAGCGACGTCCGTGAGGTGGGCATCGAAGGCCTGGCCAACGCCGACTACTACGACTGCCTGGACGGCTGGACCCGCAAGCGGCAGAACGGCGAGCCGACCATCACCGCCGAGACCGACCGGGTCTATGTCGGCCTGCCGGCACGCCTGGCGATCCGCGATCCCCAGTGGCAGCGCCGGCTGTTCGTCGAGACCCGCAACAGCCATTCGGCGGTGCTCTGGAATCCCTGGATCGACAAGGCCGCGCGCCTGAGCCAGTTCGCCGACGACGCCTGGACCGGCATGCTCTGCATCGAGACCGCCCGGGTGATGGACGACGTCCTGACCGTAGCGCCGGGCGCCTCGGCCGAGATGGCGGTGAGCCTGTGGCGCGAGGCGCTGTAGGGGCTGCTCAGGCGTCAGGGCTTGCCCTCACCCCGGCCCTCTCCCGGAGGGAGAGGGGGCGCTCAGGGGGAGTTTGCTGCGCAGGACCTGGGGCTGCCAGGCTTCAAGCGCACTCTCACCCGACATTCTCGCTGAGGGAGAGAGGACACGCAGGGGGACTTTGGTGCGCAGGACTTGGGGCGATCAGGCTTCAAGCGCACCCTCACTCGCATTTTCGCTGAGGGAGAGAGGACACGCAGGGGGACTTTGGTGCGCAGGACTTGGGGCTGCCAGGCTTCAAGCGCACCCTCACCCCGGCCCTCTCCCGGAGGGAGAGGGGGCGCTCAGGGGGAGTTTGATGCGCAGGACCTGGGGCTGCCAGGCTTCAAGCGTACCCTCACCCTGGCCCTCTCCCAGAGGGAGAAGGGAGGCTCCGATAGGCTTTGGCGTGTTGGATATTGGAGCGTGCGCAGGACTCACTCTTGGTTTGGCAGAGTCACGGCCTTGCTGCGGCGTCTACCCAAACGCCCCCTCTCCCCCTGGGAGAGGGCCGGGGTGAGGGAGCCGCCGGCACCGAGCCGAAGATCACAACTCCTCGCACAGATTTCGCCCGATCCACTCGGCCACCGCCGTGCGCGCCAGGCCGCAGCCGAGCAGGCTGTGCAGCTTGCCCAGGGCGGCTTCACGGGTCATGCCGCGGCCGGAGATCACCCCGGCATCGGCCAGGCCGCTGCTGGCGGCGTAGGTACCCAATTCCACCGTCCCGCGAGCGCCCTGGCTGAGGGCGACCACGGGGACCCCGGCGTCGCGCAGTTCAGCGAGGGCGGCGAGGAAGTCGGCGTCATCCGCCGGACCCGTGCCGCTGCCATAGCACTCCAGCACCAGCCCCTGCACACCGCTGCCCGCCAGACCACGCAGGGTAGCGCCGTCGACGCCCGGAAACAGCGGTAGCACCGCCACCCGTACCGGCTGGCGCGGCTGGTCGAAGCGTAAGGCGGCCGGCGTGGCCACCAGGGTGTCGCCGCTGCGCGGCCGGGCGCTTTCCACGAAGGCCTTCCAACCGCTGCTGGCCTGCTTGGTGCAGCGCGCCGCCGGCAGGCGTTCGCCATGGAATTGCACCTGCACCCCCGGCGTCAGTCCGCTGGCGAAGGCGGCGAAGCTGTCGGCCAGGTTGCCGTCGGCATCGCTGTCCGGCACGCCGGCCGGCAGCATGGAGCCGGTCAGCAGCACCGGAATGGCCAGACCCAGCAGCCGGAAGGCCAGGGCGGCGGCGCTGTAGGCCAGGGTATCGGTGCCGTGCAGCACCAGCACGCCGCGGCAGGCGGGGTCGGTGGCTGCCGCCAGGATCGCCTGGGCCATGCGCTCCCAGGCGGCGGGGGTCATGTTGGCGCTGTCGATCAGCGGCAGCAGCTCCTGCAGCCGCCAGGCCGGATTGCCCAGCTCCGGACGGCTGGCCAACAGGGCGTCGATGCGCGCCTCGAAACCAGCGGCGGGGGCCAGGCCGGCGGCGGTCGCCTGCATGCCGATGGTGCCGCCGGTGTAGAGGATGTGCAGGTAGGGTGAGCTCATGAGGGACTTCCTGATAGGACTGCCCCCACGCGAGGTGGGGGCAGGAAAGCGGTCGCGGTCCGGGTCAGCGCGACCCGGTTGCGACGATCAGTGCGCCTGGCGCGGCTGGGCGGCGCGGGCTTCGGCGACGGTCTCTTCCAGACGCTCCAGCGCCGGCCAGGCCTGGCGATCCAGGTCCAGGTCGCGGAACTGGTCGGCGTCGAACACCGGCTGGTCGACCCCGGCACGGCGCTGGGCGTCGTAGTCGTTGAGGATGCGCATGCCGACCTTGATCAGCATGGCCAGGGCGATCAGGTTGACGAAGGCCAGGCAGGTCATGGTGATGTCGGCGAAGGCGAACACCGTGGTCAGGTTCTGCATCGAGCCCCAGCAGATCAGCACCAGCACCAGGCCGCGATAGCCGAGCAGCACGGCCTTGCCGCGGCCGAGCAGGTAGCGCAGACCGTTCTCGCCCAGGTAGATGTTGTAGAGGATGCAGGTGAAGACGAACAGCGACAGGGCGACGCTGATGAAGATGCGGCCCCAGTCACCGACCACCGCGGCCAGGGAGTTCTGGGTCAGGACGATGCCGTCACCTTCGAAGCCCGGGGTGTAGAAACCCGAGAGCAGGATCAGCAGCGCGGTACAGGTGCAGATGACGAAGGTGTCGAGAAAGACGCTGAAGGCCTGCACCACGCCCTGGGCGGCCGGGTGCTTGACCGCGGCCACCGCGGCGACGTTGGGTGCGGCGCCCAGGCCGGCTTCGTTGGCGAAGACGCCACGCTTGACGCCCATGGTGATGGCGGCGCCGAGCAGACCGGCAAAGGCCGGCTCCAGGCCGAAGGCGCTCTTGACGATGGTCAGCAGGGTGCCGGGGACCAGGTCGATCTGGGTGATGATCACATAGAGGGTGACGGCGATGTAGGCCAGGGTCTTGACCGGCACCAGGATGTCGGAGACCGCGGCGATGCGCTTGATGCCGCCGATGAACACCAGGCCCAGCAGGATGGCCAGGGCGATCCCGGTGTACTGCACCGGCAGGCCGAAGGCGTTTTCCAGCGAGTGGGTCACGGTGAAGGACTGCAGACCGACGAAGGCGAAGCCGTAGGTCACCAGCAACAGGCCCGAGAAGATCAGGGCCATCCAGCGCTTGTTGAGGCCGTGCTGGATGTAATAGGCCGGACCACCGATGTACAGGCCGTCGCCGTCGGCGCGCTTGTAGACCTGCGCCAGGGTGCACTCGAAGAAGCTGCTGGCCATGCCGACCAGGGCGGTCACCCACATCCAGAACACCGCACCGGGGCCACCCAGGGTCACCGCCAGGCCCACACCGGCGATGTTGCCGGCACCGACGCGACCGGCCAGGCTGAGCATCAGCGCCTGGAAGGAACTCAGGCCGTCACCGCTGTTGCGCAGGGAGTCCTTGAAGACGGTGAACATGTGCGGGAAATGGCGTACCTGCACGAATCGCGAACGCAGGGTGAAATAGCTGCCCAGGCCGACGATCAGCACGATGAGCACGTGGCCGGACAGGAAGTCGTTGAGCATTTCTAGGTAGTGCATGAAGAATCCTCGAGCATGCTAGTGATGCTCCAAGGCCGGCTCGCAAGCCTTGGGGCTATTATTGTGGAATATCCCGCCAGGGCCTGCTCCCGGCGTGGGGAGACGACGGCAACAGGCTCTGGAACGGATCGGTCCGGGTGGAACGGGCAGTAAGACGGACCGGGCGCCTAGATTCGGCTATCCCACCGGCGTGAACAATTCCGCGCCTCGCTTCAAAATGGCGCGACTTGATGCTAGTTTTCTGGCCGTCTGTCAAGCTCGGGCCGGATTCATGAGCGACTTTTCCGCCAATTTGCAGCTGCTCTGCCAGCACCACCGCTCGATTGCGGCCGTCTGTCGCGCCGTCGGCATCAACCGTGCCCAGTTCAATCGCTACCTCAACGGGCAGAGCCGTCCGTCGCCTTACAACCTGCAGCGCCTGGCGGAGTTCTTCGCGCTGCCGGTGGGCGATCTGCAGTTGCCGCAGCGGCAATTCGCGGCGCGCCTGGGCGCGCCGGTCGGTCAGGAGGCGGGCTGGGCGGGGCAGGCCCTGGCCCTGTTCGGCGAGCGTCAGGAAGGCCTGGCGCGCTACCAGGGCTACTACCACGAATACTATCCGTCGCTGTCCACGCCGGGGGTTGTGCTCTGCGGACTGGTCTGGCTGTTCGCGGAAGCGGGCGTCTTCCGCTACGTGCGTTTCGAGCGCCTGCGCCGGCGCGACGAAGCCACCAGCCAGGCGCGCTTTCGCTACCTGGGCCTGGCCATGAGTCTGGAGAGCCGGCTGTTCTTCACCGACTACGAATCCCTCACCGGCAACGAGTTGTCGCAGACGGTGCTGCTGCCCAGCGCGCGCAACCGTATCGATCGCCTGAACGGACTCAAGCTCGGCGTCAGCGCCTCCGACCGGCGCGAGCCGGCCTGCACCCGGGTGGTCTGGGAGTACCTCGGCACGCGGCCGCCGCGGGGTCGGGCCTATGCCCGCATCGGCCTCTACGACTGGCAGGATCCCGGTCTGGATGAGGATCTGCGCCAGCGCCTGGCCAGCGTGGCCCTGGTCGACCGGGTCTATCGCCTGGGCTAGAGGGATTCCTCGATCGCAGGGTGGCAGCGATCGCAGTCTTCGAGGATGGCGCGGTCGCGCCCGGCCTGCTTGGCCCAGTAGAGCTGGCGATCGGCGGCCTCGATGAAGGTCTCGGCGCAGTCGTGATCCGGCCGCGCACAGGCGCCGCCGATACTCACCGTCACGCGCGGACCGGCGTGGGGCGCGAGGTGGGGGATCTCCAGGCGCCGTACCGCGTCGAGCAGGCGCTGCGCCAGCTTGGCGGCATCCTCTTCGCGGGACGGCGTGCAGAGGATGGCGAATTCCTCGCCGCCGTAGCGGGCCAGGCAATCGCCGGCGCGCAACTCGTCGGCCAGGGCGCTGGCCACCTGTTGCAGGCAGCGATCGCCGGCCGGATGCCCATAGCGATCGTTGAAGGCCTTGAAGTGATCGACATCGATCATCAGCAGGAGCAGCGGGCGGGGCGGGGGATGGGCCAGGGCGTTGGCCAGGGCCTGCATCAGCGCCCGGCGATTGGCCACCCCGGTCAGGGGATCGGTGGCGGACTGCTGTGCCAGGAAGCGATTGGATGCGGTCAGTTCTTCGTTGCGCAAGCGATCGCGCAGGATCAGCAGATAGCCCTGACGGCGCGCGCGCTCCATCCAGAAGTTGTTGAGCAGGGTGAAGCTCGCGGTGGCGAACGCCAGGGTCATGACCAGCGACGCCTCCAGGACAGGCAGGGCGTGCATCTGGGTGGCCAGACCGATGGCCAGCAGGGCGACCAGGCTGTGGACCGCGGCCTGGCGCAGGGGCGGGGCGATGCAGCTGTTGGTGAAGAGGGTCATCAACGGCATGGTCGCGAGCCAGAGGGCGCGATGCGCGGCATCGGTGGCCTCGACGTCCAGCAGCGGCGGCGCATAGGCCAGCAGACAGGGCAGGATACCCACCCATTCGCGTGCCGGATGCTCGGCTGGCATCAGCCTGAGCGCCAGCAGGACCAGCCCGCCGCCAACCACCACCAGTGCGCTGAGCAGGCTGATGAGCCAGAAGGCATCGGTCATCAGGATCCAGTCCCAGATCGAGAAGCTGGCATAGGCGAGGATGGCCACGGTCAGACTGATGCGCAGGTGTCGCCGGCGCGAACGGGCGATGTCGCGCTGATAATGCCGTTCCAATACCGGTTCGAAGCGCAGGGCCCAGAAAGGGCGAGCCAGCGCTCGGGCGAGGGCGAGACTGAGGGACATGGATGCCGTACCTGGCGGGAAAATCCGAGGGTCACTTCAGCACATTAAGTCCCTTAGCACGATAGAGGGTTCCCAGACGCAAGGATGTAACCGCCGAATGGTAGCCATTGGCTACCATTCGGGACGTCATGGCAGACTCGATCTTCAATTACCGGCCTTGATGCGACTCCAGGCGCGCGTCCGCACCCGCTCGATGGGCTGCGGCAGCGGCTGCACCACATAGAGCTTCTTGAGCATGTCCGGAGTGGGCACCAGGTCGTGGTTGTCGCGGATGGCGGCGGTCACCAGCGGCATGCCCGGCTTGTTGGCGTTGGGGTAGCCGAGGTAGTCGCTGATCCCGGCGATCACCCTGGGTTCGAGCAGGTAATTGATGAAGGCATGGGCCTGGTCGACGTTGGCGGCACTGGCCGGAATGGCCCAGGTGTCGAACCAGATGGGCGCGCCCTCGCGCGGCAGGCGCCAGTCCACCACCACGCAGTTGCCGGCTTCCTTGGCCCGGTTGCCGAACTGATAGAAGCTGCCGGAATAGCCCACCGCCACGCAGATGTCGCCGTTGGCGATATCGGTCATGTACTTGGTGGAATTGAAGTAGGCCAGGTAGGGGCGGATCTTCAGCATCAGCGCCGTGGCCTTCTCGTAGTCCTTGGCGTTGGCGCTGTTGGGGTCCAGGCCCAGGTAGTGCAGCGCCACCGGCAGGATGTCCGAGGGCGAGTCCAGCATGGCCACGCCACAGCTCTTGAGCTTGGCCATGTTCTCCGGCTTGAACACCAGGTCCCAGCTGTCCACCGGCGCGTCCGCCCCCAGCGCCGCCTTGACCTTGGCCGGGTTGAAGCCGATGAGGATGGTGCCGTACATGTAGGGCACGCCGTACTGGTTGCCCGGGTCGTTGACCTCCAGCAGCTTGAGCAATTCGGGATCGAGATTCTGCCAGTTGGGCAGCTTGCGCTTGTCCAGCTTCTGGAAGACCCCGGCCTTGATCTGGGTTTCCAGGAACTGGTTGGAGGGGATCACCAGGTCATAGCCGGAGCGCCCGGTGAGCAGCTTGGCCTCCAGCGACTCGTTGCTGTCGAAGGTGTCCCAGGTGACGCGGATGCCGGTCTGCTGGGCGAAGTCCTTGGGCGTCTCGGGCAGGATGTAGTCGGCCCAGTTGTAGACCCGCAGTTCGCCGGGATCGGCAGCCTGGACGGCGGTGGCGAGCAGGGCGCCACCGAGCAGGGCGGTGAGCGGACGCAGGAGGCTGTGCATGGTCGGATTCCTCGCGATAGGGATCAGGCGCCGTCGAAGGCGGCCAGGACGTTCACCGTGTTGATGCCGATCTCCGCCACGGCGTAACCGCCCTCCATGACGAACAGGGTCGGCAGGCCGAGCCGCGCCAGGCGTTCGCCCAGGCGCAGGTAGTCGTCGCTCTCCAGCCTGAACTGGGAAATGGGATCGGCCTTGAAGGTATCCACGCCCAGGGAGACCAGCAGCAGGTCCGGGGCATAGTCCTGCACGCGCGTCAGCGCTGTTTCCAGGGCGGCGCTCCAGCTGTCCCAGGCGCTGCCGGCGGGCAGCGGCAGATTGAGGTTGAAGCCCTGGCCCGCGCCGCTGCCGGTCTCGTCGGCATAGCCGAGGAAGAAGGGGAATTCGAAACCCGGATCGCCGTGCAGCGAGAGGAACAGCACATCGTCGCGCGCATAGAAGATGTCCTGGGTGCCGTTGCCGTGGTGGTAGTCGACATCGAGGATGACCACTCGCCGGGCGCCGCCGTCGAGGGCGGCCTGGGCGGCGATGGCGGCGTTGTTCAGATAGCAGTAGCCGCCCATGACGTCGGCCGCGGCGTGGTGGCCCGGCGGGCGGCAGAGGGCGAAGGCGCTGCGCGCGCCCGCGGCGACCTCGGCTCCGGCACTCAGGGCCACCTGGGCGGCGCTGTAGGCGGCCTGCCAGGTCCCGGCGGTGATGGGCGCGCCGCCGTCGAAGCTGTAGTAACCCAGGCGTCCGTGCAGGCTGGTGGGCGGCAGCACCTGGCGCAGGGTACGTGCCGGCCAGGTATAGGGCAGCAGATCCACGGTCTCGCCGCGGGCCGCCCATTCGTCCCAGGCGCCGGCGAGAAAGTCGAGATAGGCCGCGCTATGGACGCGTGCCAGCGGCGCCCGGCCGAAGTCCCTCGGCGCCACCACCTCGCCGAGCTGCCGGCGGTGACACTCGGCGAGGATGAATTCGACGCGCTGGGGTTTTTCGAAACAGGGCTGCAACTGGCCGTCGATCAATTCGCAGCGACCGTGGTGCAGGGCGTGATCGGGACTGTGGTGGATGCGCATGGCGACTCCGGGCGGCGGGCTCTCTCCAGATTCTTGCCAGCCCGGCGACCCGCGACGAGAGGCGCAACGGCCAAAAGGGGATAGATCCGGCCAGATTGCGCCCGGTGCCAGCCATCAGCTGCCCTTGGCTTCGTAGACCACGAAGCGCTTCAGGGTCGGCTCCAGCACCTCCCAGGTACCCTGGAAGCCGCGCGGTACGACGAAGCTGCTGCCGGGACCGAGCCGGGTGGCGTGGCCCTGGTCATCGGTGACCAGACTCACCCCTTCGAGGATCTGGCAGTACTCTTCCTCGGTGTAGTTCACCCGCCAGGCGCCCACCTCGCTGTGCCAGTGGCCAACGGCGAACACGCCGCTGCCATCCTCGTAGTCGAGCCAGAGGCTCTGCAGCGGATCGCCGGTCAGCAACTTCTCCGCCGGCAGGCGGTATTGGTCGGTGGGTTGGCCGCGCGCTTCGAGCAGTTTCAGCGAGGGCATGGAAAAGCCTCCTTGGGGACGGGAAGCGCTCAGCATACGCCGGCTGCTAGAGCCGATAACCCCGCGGCGATTGCCCGCTCCAGCGGCGGAAGGCATGGCGGAAGCTGGCGGTTTCGCTGAAGCCCATCACCTCGGCGATGCGATAGATGGGCAGCCGCTCCTGGGCCAGCAGGTCGCGCGCCCGTTCGAAGCGCAACTCGTCGAGCAGTTGCTGATAGCCGCTGCCGCCCGCCTGCAGGTGGCGGCGCAGGCTGCGCGGGGCCATGCCGAGGTGGCCGGCCAGGGCCGCGAAGGAGGGCGGGGCCGCCAGGTCGGCGCCCAGCAGGGTGCGGATGCGGGCGAGCAGGGCGCGCTGGCGATCCTGCTCGGGGGCCAGGCGACCGCACTGCTCCAGGGCGTCGCGATGGGTCACCGGATCGGCCAGGGGCAGCCCGCGCTCAAGCCAGGCAGCGGGAAAGGCCAGGCCGTTGAAGGGCGCGTTGAAGCCCAGGGGTGTGGCGCCGAAGCAGTCGCCATAGCGCGCGCGATAGGCCGGCTCGGCGTGCCGAAAGGCCACCTGCACCAAGGGCAGGGGCGTCCCCAGGAGGTCGCAGCAGATCGCCCGCAGCGAGGCCAGGCAGCACTCGGCGTTGCAGCGCTCCAGTTCCGGCGCGAAGGGATGGTCGTCGGCCCTGAGCCAGGCCAGCTCGCCGTGGCGCTCCAGGCGCAGGGTGAAATAGGCGCCCAGCAACCCCTGGTGGGCCAGGGCCGCCTGCAGCGCCGCGCCCAGGGTCGGGGCGCTGAGCAGGCCATAGCCGAGCAGGCCGTAGCCGGAGACGCGCAGCCGCCAGCCCAGCAGCAGCCCCAGTTCGGGCGGGGCGACCGGCAGGGCGTTGGCGATGACCCGCTGTTCCTGAGCCAGGGTGATGAGCCGATGGGGCTGTTCGAGATCGTCCAGCCGCAGGCCGCTGCCGGCCAGCAGCGGCGCCGCCCGGGCGGGCGTGTCGGCCGCCAGTTGCTGGAGCACCAGGGACACCAGGTTGAGATTGATCAGACCGGACTGACGCATGGGCAAACTCCCCGGGGCGATGGCAGCCTTCCAGGCAAGAAGGATACCGCGCCCGCGGGGCGTTGCCGTCGGTTACCGCTCAGGTCTGGCGTGCGGGACTCAGACCTTGGCCTTCAGCGGTACGAGCCGCGGGGCGATCATGTTTTCCGGGCGCAGGATGTCGTCCAGGGTCGCCTCGTCCAGCAGATTTTCCTCGCGCACCAGCTCCAGCACGCCGCGACCGGTTTCCAGCGCCGTCTTGGCGATGCGGGTGGAGGTCTCGTAGCCCAGGTAGGGGTTGAGCGCGGTGACCAGGCCGATGGAGTGCTCCACCTGACGGCGGCAGTGCTCGACGTTGGCGGTGATGCCGGTGATGCAGTGCTCGCGCAGCATGTCCATGGCGCGCTGCAAGAGGCGGATGGAGTCGAAGATCTTGTAGGCGATCAGCGGCTCCATGACATTGAGCTGCAGCTGGCCGCCCTCGGCCGCCAGGGTCAGCGCCAGGTCGTTGCCGATGATCTCGAAGGCCACCTGGTTGACCGCCTCGGGGATCACCGGATTGACCTTGCCCGGCATGATCGAGCTGCCCGGCTGGCGCGGCGGCAGGTTGATCTCGTTGATGCCGGTGCGCGGACCGCTGGAGAGCAGGCGCAGGTCGTTGCAGATCTTCGACAGCTTCACCGCGGTGCGCTTGAGCATGCCGGAGAACAGCACGAAGGCGCCCATGTCCGAGGTGGCTTCGATCAGGTCGGCGGCGGGCTTGAGCGGCTGGCCGCTGATCTCCGCCAGGCGCTGCACGGCCAGCAGCTGGTAGCCGGGGTCGGCGTTGATGCCGGTGCCGATGGCGGTACCGCCCAGGTTGACCTCGGTGAGCAGCTCCGGCGCCAGGGTCTTGAGGCGCGCCAGGTCTTCGCCCAGGGTGGTGGCGAAGGCATGGAATTCCTGGCCGAGGGTCATGGGCACCGCGTCCTGCAGCTGGGTGCGACCCATCTTCAGCACCTCGGCGAATTCCACGCCCTTGGCGGCGAAGGCGGTGATCAGGCTGTCCAGGCTGGCGAGCAGGGCGTCATGGCCGAGCAGCAGGCCCAGGCGGATGGCGGTGGGGTAGGCGTCGTTGGTCGACTGCGCCATGTTGACGTCGTTGTTCGGGTGCAGGTGGCGATACTCGCCCTTGGCGTGGCCGAGCAGCTCCAGGGCGACGTTGGCGATCACCTCGTTGGCGTTCATGTTGGTCGAGGTGCCGGCCCCGCCCTGGATCATGTCCACCACGAACTGGTCGTGGAATTCGCCGCGAATGATGCGTGAGCAGGCGTCAACGATCGCCTGGTGCTTCTCGGTCGGCAGGTGGCCGAGCCGATGGTTGGCGTCCGCCGCCGCCTGCTTGACCATGGCCAGGGCCACCACCAGCTTGGGGTAGTGACCGAGGGGTACGCCGGAGAGACGGAAGTTCTGCACGGCGCGCAGGGTCTGGATGCCGTAGTAGGCATCGGCGGGGACGTCGAGGGTACCGAGGAGATCTTTTTCGAGGCGGACGGATGATGCAGAGTCGGACATGATAGCGTTGGGCTTCGATCGAGCGGCAGGTGCCGCGATGCCCTAGAATCTAGGCCTGCCAGCCGATCCCGGCCAATGCCGATCCGCCAAGCCTCATGCCGGATCGGCATAACTCTGGTTGTGACCTCACGAGATCCGACGACGTATGGGTGCCATGAACATCGAATTCAAATGGCTGGAAGACTTCGTGGCCCTGGCGGCCACCCACAGTTTTTCCCATGCCGCCGAAAAGCGTTTCGTCACCCAGCCCGCCTTCAGCCGGCGCATCCGCGCGCTGGAGGAAAGCGTCGGCCTGACCCTGGTGGACCGATCCCACACTCCGATCAGCCTTACCGAGGCCGGTCAGCTGTTTCTGGTCACGGCGCGCAGCGTGGTGGAGCAACTGGGCGAGACGGTGCGCCATCTGCATCACCTGGAAGGCGGGCAGGGCGAGGTGCTGCAATTCGCTGCCGCCCACTCCCTGGCCCTGGGCTTCTTTCCGCAGTGGATCGCCGGGCTGCGTGGCCAGGGCCTGGCGCTGGCCAGCCGGCTGGTGGCCACCAACGTCGGCGATGCCATCCACGCCCTGCGCGACGGCGCCTGTGACCTGATGTTGGCCTTCCACGATCCCGATGCCGCGCTGCAGATGGACCCGGAGCTGTTTCCGTCGCTGCACCTGGCGCACACCGCCATGCTGCCGGTCTGCGCCACCGATGGCGAAGGCCGACCGATGTTCCAGCTGGACGGGCAGAGCAGCGTCCCCCTGCTGGCCTACAGCGCCGGCGCCTTCCTCGGTCGCTCGGTGAATCTGCTCCTGCGCCAGCGCAAGCTGCGCGCCGTGACCCTCTACGAAACCGCCATGGCCGACAGCCTCAAGACCATGGCGCTGCAGGGCCTGGGCGTGGCCTGGGTGCCGCAGCTGTCGGTGGCGGCGGAACTGGCCCGCGGCGAACTGGCCGTGTGTGGCGACGCCGCCTGGCAGGTCGGCCTGGAAATCCGCCTCTACCGCTGTGCCCTGTTGCGCAAGCGACTGGTGCAGCAGGTCTGGCGACATCTCGAAAGTCAAAGCCACGGCGGCTGATAAATGGTAGCATACTATGCTGATATCGGCTTTTAGTTAGCCGACGTCCTGCAAGCCTTTTGCCGTCATCTGCGCGACACTGGCACCTCTCTCACGGAGGTCAGCCATGCAGCGCATCCGCGTCATCGACTCCCATACCGGCGGCGAACCCACCCGCCTGGTCCTCGATGGTTTTCCCGAGCTCGGCCAGGGCAGCATGGCCGAGCGCCGCACCCTGCTGGCCGGCGAACACGACGCCTTTCGGCGAGCTTGCATGCGCGAACCGCGTGGCAACGAGGTGCTGGTTGGCGCCCTGCTCTGTGAGCCGGTATCTCCTGCCGCCAGCGCTGGCGTGGTGTTCTTCAACGAGGTCGGCTACCTCGGGATGTGCGGCCACGGCACCATCGGCCTGGTGGTGTCCCTGGCCCACCTCGGCCGGATCGGCCCTGGCGATCACCTGATCGAGACCCCGGTCGGCGATGTCACCGCCACCCTGCATGACGACGGCAGCGTCAGCGTGCGCAACGTCCCGGCCTATCGCCATCGCCACGCCGTCCAGGTGGAGATCCCCGGCCATGGCCCGGTCAGCGGCGACATCGCCTGGGGTGGCAACTGGTTCTTTCTCTGTGCCGATCACGGCCAGCGCGTCGCCGCCGACAACCTCGACGGCCTGCTCACCTTCAGCCTGGCCCTGCGGGGCGCGCTGGAGGCCGCCGGTATCACCGGCGACCAGGGCGGCCATATCGACCATATCGAACTCTTCGCCGAGGATCCGGACGGCGCCGACAGTCGCAGCTACGTGCTCTGCCCGGGGCGTGCCTACGACCGTTCGCCCTGCGGCACCGGCACTAGCGCCAAGCTGGCGTGCCTCGCAGCCGACGGCGATCTTGCGCCCGGCGCCGTCTGGCAGCAGGCCAGTGTCATCGGCAGCCGTTTCGAGGCCCATTACCAGCACGGCGACGAAGGCCGCATCCTGCCGGTGATCCGCGGCCGCGCCCATGTCATGGCCGAGGCGACCCTGCTGCTGGCCGCCGACGATCCCTTCGCCTGGGGTATCCCGGGGTGAAGTCCGTGGCGGAGGTCCTCGTCGTCGGTGCCGGCATCATCGGCGCCAGCTGCGCCGCGGCCCTGGCCGCGCGCGGCTGCCGGGTGCGGGTGCTGGATGCCGGCCTGCCTGGCGCCTCCGCCGCCGGCATGGGCCACCTGGTGGTGATGGACGACGACCCCGCCGAATTGACCCTGAGCGCGCGCTCCCTGGCGCTCTGGCGCGAGCTGGTGCCCCAGCTGCCGAGCGCCGCCGACTACCGCAACTGCGGCACCCTCTGGCTGGCGCGCGACGCAGCCGAGCTGGAGCTGATCGACGCGAAGCGCCAGCGTCTGGACGCCCAGGGCGTCGCCAACCAGCCCTTGAATGCGGCCGCCACCGCCGCTGCCGAGCCGGCGCTGACCACCCTGGCTGGCAGCCTGGAGGTGCCCGGCGATGGCCTGCTCTATGCCCCGGTGGTGGCCGCCTGGCTGCTGCAGCGCTCGCCGCTGATCGAATTCCAGCGTGCTCGGGTGACGGCGGTCGAAGGCCGGCGCGTCCGCCTGGACGACGGTCGCTGGCTGAGCGCCGACGCCGTGGTGCTCGCCGCCGGCCTGCAGGCCGTCAGTCTCTGCCCGGACCTGCCGCTGGTGCCCAAGAAGGGCCATCTGCTGATCACCGATCGCTATCCCGAGCAGGTCCGCCACCAGTTGGTGGAGATCGGCTATGGCGCCAGCGCCCACGCCAGCAGCGGTGCCTCGGTGGCCTTCAATGTCCAGCCGCGACCCACGGGGCAACTGCTGATCGGCTCGTCGCGGCAATTCGAGCGTCCGGACATGGCGGTGGAGCCTGCGGTGGTCGGCCAGCTGCTGCGCCGTGCCCTGGACTTCCTGCCCGGTCTGACCCATACCTCGCTGATCCGTGGCTGGACCGGCCAGCGCGCCGCCAGTCCCGACGGCCTGCCGCTGATCGGTGCCCATCCCGACCAGCCCGGTCTATGGCTGGCGGTCGGTCACGAAGGCCTGGGCGTCACCACCGCTCCAGCCACCGCCGAGGCCATCGCCGGCGGGCTATTCGGCGAGCCTTCGACGTTCCACGTGGAACCCTTCGCACCGGCGCGTTTCACCTCCGTGCCGAGGAGCCAGGCATGCTGACCCTGTTTATCGATGGCGAGCGCCTGGAGATTCGCCCTGGCAGCCTGCTCACCGCCGCGCTGGCCAAGAGCGGCAATCCCGCCGCGCGCCGCTCGGTAGGCGGAGAAGCCCGGGCACCGTTCTGCGGCATGGGCATCTGCCAGGAGTGCCGGGTACAGGTCGACGGCGTACGCCGTCTGGCCTGCCAGACCCCCTGCCAGGAGGGCATGCAGGTGGAGCGCCTGTCATGAATAGCGCGAGCTGCGATCTGCTCATCATCGGCGCCGGCCCGGCCGGTCTCGCCGCTGCCCGCGCCGCCAGTGGTCGGGGCCTGAGCCTGATGCTGCTGGATGACAATCCCTTGCCCGGCGGTCAGATCTGGCGCGCGCGGGCGGGCCAGGTCGCCGCCGAAGTCGGTCAGTTGCCGGCGGACGTCACCCTGCTCACCCAGACCCGCGTCGCCGCAGTCCTCGGATCGCACCAGCTGCTGCTGGAAGACGCCCACGGCAGCCGCACCCTGGACTTCGAGACCCTCATCCTCTGCACCGGCGCCCGCGAACTGCTGCTGCCGTTCCCCGGCTGGACCCTGCCCGGGGTGACCGGCGCAGGTGGCCTGCAGGCGCTGATCAAGGGTGGCGTGGAAGTGGCCGCTGAGCGCCTCGTCGTCGCCGGCACCGGTCCGCTGCTCCTGGCCAGCGCCGCTACCGCGCGCCAGGCGGGTGCCCGGGTCGCCCTGGTCGCCGAGCAGGCCGCGCGCCGCGCCCTAGTCGAATTCAGCCTGGGGCTCTGGCGCTGGCCGAACAAGTTGCGCCAGGCGCTGACCCTGGCCACCCCCCGCTATAGCCCCGGCACCTGGGTCGAGGCGGCGCTCGGCAGCGAGCGTCTCGAAGCCGTGCGCCTGCGCCAGGGCGACCGTCGCTGGGAGGTCGCCTGCGACCGCCTGGCCTGTGGCTACGGCCTGGTCCCCAATGTCGAACTGGCGCAGAGCCTGGGCTGCGCGACCCTGGACGGCGCCGTGGCGGTGGATGACCATCAGCGCACCAGCCAGCCGCACATCCTGGCCGCCGGTGAATGCACCGGCATCGGCGGCAACGAACTGGCCCAGGCCTCCGGCCGTATCGCCGGCCTGGTCGCCAGTGACCAGCTCGACGCCATCGCTGGCGTGCAAGCCGAAGCCCGTGCCTGGCGTCGCTTCGCCGCCCAGCTGGCGCGCACCTTCGCCCTGAATCCGGCCATTGCCCGGCTCGCCCAGCCGGATACCCTGGTCTGCCGTTGCGAGGACGTCGCCCTCGGCGCCCTGGTCGGCCATGCCGACTGGACCCAGGCCAAGCTGCGCAGTCGCTGCGGCATGGGCGCCTGCCAGGGCCGCATCTGTGGCCAGGCCACCCGCGTCTTGCTGGGCTGGACGCCGCCTGCGCCGCGCTTTCCCCTGCAACCCACCCGTATCGACAGCCTGCTGGCCCTGACCGAGGACGAGAGATGAATGCCGCCGCCCACCTGGACGCCCTGAGCCGCGCCCGGCCCGCCGACCTGCCCGCGCTGCTGGCCAGCCTGAGCCTGGTGGCGCCGCTGCTCGATGCCATCCCCGGCGTGGTGTTCTTCGTCAAGGACCTGGACGCGCGCTATGTGCTGGTCAACCTGACCCTGGCCCAGCGCTGCGGCTTCGAGGACGTCAGCGACTTGCTCGGCAAGACCGCCGAGGAAGTCTTCCCGGCGCCCCTGGGGGGCGCCTACGCCGAACAGGATCGTCGCGTGCTGCGCGAAGGCCTGGCGCTGGACGACCAGCTGGAATTGCACCTCTATGCCGGGCGTACCCCGGGCTGGTGCCTGACCCGCAAGCTGCCGCTGCACGACGCCCAGGGCCAGCTGATGGGCATGGCCGGCATCTCCCACGATCTGCAAGCGCCCGCCGCCGATCATCCGGCCCACGCCAAGGTGGCCGAGGTCGATCGCTATCTGCGCGAGCACTATGCCCAGCCGCTCTCGGTGGGCGAACTGAGTCAGCGGGTGGGCCTGTCGGTCTCCCAGCTCGAACGCCAGTGCAAGCGCATCCTGCGCCTCACGCCCCAGCAATTGCTGCACAAGGCCCGGCTCGATGCCGCCTCGCGCCTGCTGGCCCGCGACCTGCCCGTCACCGAAGTGGCCCTGGCCTGTGGCTACACCGACCACAGCGCCTTCAGCCGTCAGTTCCGCCGTCTCACCGGCCTGTCGCCCCGGCAATACCGCGACTCTCTCAAGCCCCGTTCCCGTCTGGAGGAAACCCCCGCATGAGCACTCCCCGCGTCAACTGGAGCGGCGTCTTTCCCGCCGTCACCACCCAATTCAACGACGACTTCTCGGTCAACCTGGAGAAGACCCATGGCGTGATCAGCAACCTGGTGCGCGATGGCGTCTCCGGTCTGGTGATGTGCGGCACCGTGGGCGAGAACACCTCCCTGACCCTGGAAGAAAAGATCGCCCTGGTGGAGGTCGCCAAGGACGCCGCCGGCGGTCGCGTACCGGTGATCTGCGGCGTGGCCGAATTCACCAGCCTCAATGCCACCCGCACCGCCCAGGCGGTGGGGCGCGCCGGCGCCGACGGCATCATGCTCATGCCGGCGCTGGTCTACTCGGCCAAGCCCCACGAGACCGCTGCCCACTTCCGCAGCGTGGCCAGCGCCCTCGACCTGCCGCTGATGGTCTACAACAACCCGCCCATCTATAAGAACGATGTCACCCCGGACATCCTCATCTCCCTGGCCGACGTCGACAACATCGTCTGCTTCAAGGATTCCTCCGGCGACACCCGTCGCTTCATCGACGTGCGCAACGAGGTGGGCGACCGCTTCGTGCTCTTCGCCGGTCTCGACGACGTGGTGCTGGAAAGCATCGCCGTGGGCGCCGAGGGCTGGGTCTCGGGCATGTCCAACATCTTCCCCACCGAAGGCGAAACCATCTTCCGCCTGGCCAAGGCCGGTCGCTTCGCCGACGCCATGCCACTCTACGAGTGGTTCATGCCGCTGCTGCACCTGGACGCCCGTCCGGACCTGGTGCAGTGCATCAAGCTCTGCGAAGAACTCGCCGGCCGCGGTAGCGCCCTGACCCGCCCGCCGCGCCTGGCCCTGCCCGACGCGGACCGCGCCTTCGTCGAACGGCTGATGGCCAAGGCCCTGGAAACCCGGCCGCAACTGCCGGATGTGGGGATCTGAGGCTGGGCTTATCGCGGCCATGGTGGTTCGCCGCTGCGACCGCTCTGCCTTGATCGCGGCCATGCCGGTGCGCCGTAGCGACCGCTCCTACAGTCGCGTCTGAACCTGTAGGAGCGGCCCATGGCCGCGATAAACACAAGGCTTCAGCGTGACTTGTCGCCGCAGGGAACCGGAACACCCGAGCTCTCAAGCTACGCCGATCCGCCCCCTCTCCCGCTTGCGGGAGAGGGCTGGGGTGAGGGCGCTCTCCAGGGCGATCCCACCCGAATCACCCAGCCCTCTGGCCCGTACCTTTCACCTCACACCAGCCCCCATCCCAAGGGCGCCATGGCCTGTCCTGCAAGCGACAGGCGATAGCCGGCGCAGGAGCACGCTCCGCCCCGCTTTCGTCTATACTGTCCCGCTCATTTCCCAAGCCACGTCCACCGCGTGGCTTCTTCATTTCAGAGGCACGACGATGAGCGCACTCGTAGGCGTGATCATGGGCTCCAAGTCCGACTGGTCCACCCTGAGCCACACCGCCGACATGCTGGACAAGCTGGGCATTCCCCACGAAGCGAAGGTGGTCTCCGCCCACCGTACCCCCGACCTGCTGTTCCAGTACGCCGAAGAGGCTGCCGGGCGCGGTATCGAGGTGATCATCGCCGGCGCTGGTGGCGCCGCCCACCTGCCGGGCATGTGCGCCGCCAAGACCCACCTGCCGGTGCTCGGCGTGCCGGTGCAGTCCTCCATGCTCTCGGGCGTCGACTCCCTGCTGTCCATCGTGCAGATGCCCGCCGGTGTGCCGGTCGCCACCCTGGCCATCGGCAAGGCCGGCGCCATCAACGCCGCGCTGCTGTCCGCCAGCATCCTCGGCGGCAAGCATCCCGAGTACCACGAGCGGCTCAACGCCTTCCGCGACGAGCAGACCCGCACCGTGCTGGACAATCCCGATCCGAGGGAGCAGGCATGAAGATCGGCGTCATCGGTGGCGGCCAGCTGGGCCGCATGCTCGCCCTGGCCGGCACGCCGCTGGGCATGAAGTTCGCCTTTCTCGATCCGGCGCCGGATGCCTGCGCCGCCGCCCTGGGCGAACACCTGCGCGCCGACTACGGCGACCCGGACCACCTGCGCCAGCTGGCCGACGAGGTCGATCTGGTGACCTTCGAATTCGAGAGCGTCCCGGCCGAGACCGTGGCCTTCCTCGCGCAATTCGTGCCGGTCTATCCGTCCGCCGAAGCCCTGCGCATCGCTCGGGATCGCCTGTTCGAGAAGTCGATGTTCCGCGACCTGGGCATCCCCACGCCGGCGTTCGCCGACATCCTCTCCCAGGCCGACCTGGATGCCGCCGTGGCCCGTATCGGCCTGCCGGCGGTACTCAAGACCCGCACCCTGGGGTACGACGGCAAGGGCCAGAAGGTCCTGCGCCAGCCGGAAGACGTCACCGGCGCCTTCGCTGAACTGGGCAGCGTCCCCCTGCTGCTGGAAGGCTTCGTGCCCTTCACCGGCGAGGTCTCCCTGGTGACCGTGCGCGGGCGTGATGGCGAGGTGGCCTGCTATCCGCTGGTGCACAACACCCACGAGAGCGGCATCCTGCGGCTGTCGGTGGCCAGTTCCGACCATCCGCTGCAGGCCCTGGCCGAAGACTATGCCCGCCGCGTGCTGGAACAGCTCGATTACGTCGGCGTGCTGGCCTTCGAATTCTTCGAGGTCGAGGGTGGCCTCAAGGCCAACGAGATCGCCCCGCGCGTGCACAACTCTGGGCACTGGACCATCGAAGGCGCCGAGTGCAGCCAGTTCGAGAACCACCTGCGTGCCGTGGCCGGCCTGCCGCTGGGCTCCACCGCCAAGGTCGGCGAGAGCGCCATGGTCAACTTCATCGGCTCGGTACCGCCGGTGGCCGCCGTCACCGCCCTGGAAGACTGCCACCTGCACCACTACGGCAAGGCCTTCAAGGCCGGGCGCAAGGTCGGTCACGCCACCCTGCGCAGCGCCGATGCCGCAACCCTGCAGACCCGCATCGCTGCCTTGGAAGCCCTGATCCAGGACTGATGCCCAACGGCTTCCGCACAGGGAAGCCGTTTTTCCCTGAACCTCGAAGGATCACCGGTGGTCGGAGAGTACAACGACGCCTGCTGACCGGCGTCTTACCAGCACTTAAACAGGGGATTCTTCACATGGGCATCATCGCAACCATCATCATCGGTCTCATCGTCGGCCTGGTTGCCCGCTTTCTCAAGCCGGGCGACGACAGCATGGGCTGGATCATGACCATCATCCTGGGCATCGTCGGCTCCGTGGTCGCCACCTACCTGGGCCAGGCACTGGGCATCTACCGTGCCGGTGAAGGCGCAGGCTTCATTGGTGCCGTGGTCGGCGCCATCATCGTGCTGTTCATCTACGGCATGGTGACCAAGCGTCGCTAAGACGCCGTCAGGCTTCGCCACGGCGAGACCTGTCAGCTTAGCTTTTCCGCCCCCGGAGTCGAGCATCGACCCGGGGGCTTTTTTATGGGACAGGCTTCTGGGACACATCCGGAGACTGGACCCCGCGGCTTCGTCACCGCACACTCGGACTTTTGCGTCCGACCCGCCGACCATGCCCAGACTGCTCATCACCCTGCTGCTCGCCAGCCTGCCGTTGCTGACCCACGCCGCCAAGGGCGAACCGCCGGAAACCAACTGGCTCGACCTGCTCACCGCAGAGGATCGTCACGCCCTGGAAACCATGCCCGAGATCAGCCACAACAGCCCCGAGGCCCCTGGTGGCTTCGGCTCCCCCGGCGGACTCAAGCAGAAGGACAGTCGCCTGCCCGAGGTGATGCACTCCACCCGCACCGTGGCCGCCCTGAACGGTAGGAACGTGCGCCTGGGAGGGTTTCCGGTGCCGCTGGAGACCGACGCCAAGGGCAATTTCCGCGAATTCTTCCTGGTGCCCTATCCGGGCGCCTGCATCCACGTCCCGCCGCCGCCGCCCAACCAGATCGTGCTGGTGCGCTACCCCAAGGGCGTGCCGCTTCCCGACATCTACGAGCCCTACTGGGTCATCGGCATCCTGCACACCGAGGCGGTCGACAACGCCCTGGCCGAGGCGTCCTACACCCTGGACGCCAGCAAGGTCCGCAAGGTCGAAGAAAGCGATCTCTAACGATCGTAGGTTGGGCTAAGACAGCTCCACCGTCGCAGCCCAACAGCCAGAGGTGGCACCGTAGCGTGGACAACGGCGCAGCCTTGTCCACGTCTCCGAGGCCCTCGTCTTACCCCAGTGGAAAACGCTGCGCGGTTTTCCACGCTACCGGCGCCAGGATTATCACGGCGCGCTACCCTGAAAGTCGCTAAGCCAGCCGCAGCGGCAGGTGCAGGGTGATGACCACCTCGCCCGCGCCGTTGGCGAAGCGCACCTCGCCGCCGAAGCTTTCGCTGAGCGCCTTGACGATGGGCAGGCCCAGGCCCCAGCCGCGCTTGTCGCTGCGGGTGGAGATGAAATAGGGCGTGGCCAGATTGGCCAGGACTTCGTCGGGAAACTGCCCAAGGTTGCGCAGCTCCAGCATGACCTGATCATCCGCCAGCCACTGGCGGACCCAGATCGGCGTCCCCGCCTCGCCGTGCTTGGCGGCGTTGAGCACCAGGTTGTCGAAGATGCGCAGAAAGGCGTATCTGTCCCACAGCACCTCCAGCTCCGGCGTCTCCAGCTGCAGATCGAGGTGGTTGCTGAATTGCAGCTGCAGATTGGCCGCGGCCTCGTTCAGCAGCGGACCTAGCACCAGCGGATCACCGCTGAGGCGGACACCGCCACCCAGGCTCATGTGACTGATATCCAGCACGTCGGTGATCATCTGGTTCATGCGCTGCAAATTGTCGTGCAGGGTTTGCAGCAGATCGTCGGTACGCCGCGCCGGACTGCGCTGCATCAGGTTGACCACCATAGTGGCGGCGGTGAGCGGCGAGCGTAGGTCGTGGTTGAGCGATCTCATGAAGCGTTCGAGCATGACCTTTTCCGCCTGCAGGTTCTCGCTGCGGGCGATAGCCGAATTGCGCTGCTGCTCCATGTGCCCGACCCGGGAGCTGGCCTTGAGCAGGGCGCCGACAGTGGCCAGCACTTCTTCCGGATTGATCGGGTGGGTCAGGTAGGCCTGAGCCCCAGTATTAAAGCCCTGGGCCTTGTCCTTGCCAGAGACGAAGGTGGCCGAGATGTTGATGATGGCTGGTAACCGGCCCCAGCCGCACTTGCGCTCGATGGCCTGGATCAGCTCGAAGCCGGTGGTGTCCGGCAGATTGACGTCGATGATCACCAGTTCGACGGATTCGTCAATCAGCGCCAGGCCACTAGCGCCGCTGGCTGCTTCCAGGACCTCATAGTGACTCTGGCTGACGAGGATCTTGCGCAGCACATAGCGATTGGCTTCGGTGTCGTCGATGATGACGATGCGGCGCAGGGCGCTAGTCATCGGACAGGCTCCGCGCCAGGGCGCAGACCTCGGCCAGCAGCCGCTCGGCGTGATCGGGGGCATGCTTGAACAGGATGGCGTGGCAATAGTCCTGCAGCCGCTGGCAACCCGCCTCGTCCAGCGGCTGGGCAGTATTGATCAGCACCCGCCGGTGCATGCTCCAGTCCATGCTGGCGAGCAGGTCCTCGCCGTTGATGTCGGGCAGGTCGAGGTCGAGGATGATGATGTCCGGGCGCACGGCATTGAGGCGATCCAGGCTGCTGCGAGCGCTGTCGGCCTCCAGCAGGACCGGATTGAGGCGTTCGAGGGTGCGGCGGACCAGATAGCGATCTCCTTCGTTGTCCTCGATCACCAGCACGGTGAGGCCGCTGAGATCGGGTTCCGGCGCGGCATCCCGGTGGCTGGCGTAGTGGCGGGGCAGACGCAGGGTGAAGCGACTGCCGCGACCGACCGCGCTGTCGAGGGACAGCTCGCCACCGAGCAGCACGGCCAGGCGTTGGGCGAGGGGCAGGCCCAGGCCGGTGCCCTCGATGTGGGTCAGATGCGGCGAGCGGATACGCTCGAATTCCTCGAAGATCTTCTGCTGATCCGTGGCGGCGATGCCGATGCCGCTGTCCTCCACCAGGAATTCCAGGCTGGCGTCGTCCGGCTGGAATACCTGGATGCGCACCTGGCCCCGGGGGGTGTACTTGAAGGCGTTGGAGATCAGGTTGCGCAGCACCTGGAACAGCCGGCTCTCGTCGGTATCCAGCAGCACTCCGGCCGGCGGCGGGGCGACGCTGAAACTGACCTGGGGATAGCGTGGCGCCAGGGCCGCGGCGAACTGTTCGAGGCGCTCGATGAAGGGCGCCAGGGCAAAGGGCTGGGGCACGACGGTCAGGCGTCCGGACTGCACCTCCGCCAGGGCCAGCAGCTCGCTGACCAGGTTGGCCAGTTCCAGCGCCGCGTCGCTGATGAAGCGTACCTGGCGCTGCTGTTCGGCATTGAGCGCCCCGTCCGCGCCGCTGGCGAGCAGCTTGGCGACATTCTCGATGATGTTGATCGGGGTGCGGAATTCATGGGTCATGTTGGAGAAGAAGCGCGTCTTTGCCTCGCTGGCCTCCTTGAGTTCCTGGGTGGCCTTTTCCAGCTCGGAATAGAGCGCCACCACGCCCTGGTTGGTGTTTTCCAATTCCCTGTTGGTGACCTCCAGTTCCGACTGGCGCAGTTGCAGTTCGTTGTTGGTTAGCAGCAGCTCTTCGCTCTGCAGGCGGATCTGCTGATAGGGATCCGCTGGCGGACTGCCCTGCAGGTCGGCCGTCAGCGCCTGCAACAGCGCCGCCTCGGGAAAGGCGCGTGGCGCCTGGTACTTGCGGGCAGTGATGCGCGTGCCGGCAGCGGAGGTCTGGATGTCGAAGTCGTCGAACAGTCGCTGGGCGCCGCGCAGACCGATGCCCATGCCGGTGCTGGAACGATAGCTGCCCGCGCGGATGGCCTCCATCTCGGCGATGCCCGGACCCTGGTCGACCGCCCGCACCTCCAGGCCGCGCAGGCGCCGGTCTTCGTCCCGCAGCAGGGCGAAGTCGAACTGACCGCTGCCGGCGTACTGATGGATGTTGCGCGCCAGTTCGGAGACGGCGGTGGCCAGGCGGATCTGCTCCAGCACCGGCCAGTCCAGGGCCGCGGCCAGGCGCTTGGCGGCCTGGCGGCAATGCACGATGTCCTGCTCGCTGCGCAGGGCGAGGGTCAGCAGGGGCAAGACGTCAGACATGCTTGAGTACCAAGACGGTGGCATCGTCGGCGGAACGCCGGAAATCGCGGTGGAGGAGGGCGGCGATCAGCGCCGGATGGCGCGCCCCGAGTCCGGAGTGCTCGCCCAGTCCCACCTTGGACGTCAGGCCATCGGAGTTCAGCACCAGCAGGGTGCCGGGCGTCCAGGGGTAGGTGTAGGTCTGGATCCGCCCGATCCGGTAGCCCAGGGTACCGTTGTTGGACACCAGGCTGCGCGAGGTGTTGCCCAGCAGGCGCCCGGCGATGTTGCCGATGCCGCAAAAGCTCACCTGACCCTGGTCAGGGTCCAGCTCGGCCAGCGCCAGGGCGGCGCCGCGGGTGTCCATCAGCGCCTGGTGCAGATTCTCCATCAGCCGCTGCAGCGGCAGGTGCGCGCCATGGTGCAGGAACACCTCCCGCGCCCGGCGACTGGCCGTGGCGGCCTGCTGGCCATGCCCCAGACCGTCGCACACCAGCAGGCGTCGTCCGCTGACCGCCCAGGTGTCACCGCAGACCTGTTCCTCGGGGTGCGGCGTGCACAGGGCGCCATGCTGCAACCGGGTACCGGGCGCTCCGGCCAGGTGGAAGCGCGCCAGCACCACCGTGCCCTGGCCTGGTCGCGAATGGATGTCGAAGACATCGGACTGCCGGCGGATCGCCCCCAGACCGGCACCCAGGGTGGCCGCCGTGCTGTAGTGATCGCTCAGGCAGCGGGCGACGTCGTGCATGCCCGGGCCGCGATCCACCGCCAGGACATCCAGCACCCCTTCGCCGCTTAAGGTAGCGAGGAGCTCACCATGCCCGGCATGGCGAACCAGGTTGTAGCCCAACTCCTGGGCGACGATGGTCAGGCGCCCGAGCAGGGTTTCGTCGGTGGTGACGCTGGCGGCCAGCCGGACCAGGGCACGCCGGGCGGCATCGACATGGACCGTGGTGGTCACCGGCAGCACCAGGCTGCACGGCTGGTCGTTCATCGCCACTTCCAGAGTTCGACGGTGGTGCCCTGGCCAGGCTGGCTGTCGATGTGGAAGTCGTCCACCAGCCGTCGCGAGCCGGACAGGCCGAGGCCCAGGCCCTTGCCCGAGGTGTAGCCGTCGACCATGGCGCGGTCGAGATCGGCGATGCCCGGACCCTGGTCGCGGATCACCAGGCGGATCGCCGGCTTGCCGGCGCGCTGCGTCTCCTCGATCAGGCATTCGCCGCCCAGCCCGTAGACCAGGCCGTTGCGCGCGATCTCGCTGGCCGCGGTGACGATTTTGGTCTGGGAGATCAGCCCCAGGCGGATGGCTTCGGCGACCTTGCGCACCTGCTGACGGATCAGCACGATGTCAGTCTCCTGGCGGAGTGGAAGCGTCTGTATCTTCGCCACCCTCTGACTCCTCCAGCGATTCGTCCGCGGCCACCATGGCTTCCAGCCGGCGCATGCCCTTTTCCATGTTCAGCGCCGTGGCGATGCCGTCCAGCGACAGCCCCAGCTCCACCAGGGTGATGGCCACCGCCGGCTGCATGCCGACCACGATCACCTTGGCATCGAGGATGCGCGAGACCTGGGCGATATGGGACAGCATCCGGCCAATGAAGGAGTCGACGATTTCCAGCGCCGAGATGTCGATGAGCACGCCCTCGGCCTTGTGCCGCACGATCTGCTCGGTCAGGTCTTCCTGCAGGTCCAGCGCCAGCTGGTCGTGCATGTCCACCTGGATGCTCAGCAGCAGGAAGGGGCCCAGCTTGAGAATGGGTATCCGCTCGATCATGGCGCGTTCCTCAGGCCTTGGCCGGGGCGGCCAGGCGCACGCCCCGCTGGCGCAGGGCCAGGCGGAAGGCATCGGCCAGGGACGCCTTGGTGATCACATCGCCCAGGTCCACGCCCAGGTGGACGATGGTGGCGGCGATCTGCGGGCGGATGCCGCTGATGATGCACTGGGCACCCATCAGGCGGGCGGCGGTCACCGTCTTGAGCAGGTGCTGGGCGACCATGGTGTCCACCGTGGGCACGCCGGTGATATCGATGATGGCGATGTCCGATTCGGTCTGGACGATCTTTTCCAGCAGCGACTCCATCACCACCTGGGTGCGGTTGCTGTCCAGCGCGCCGATCAGCGGGATGGCGAGGATGCCGTCCCACAGTTCCACCACCGGGGTGGACAGTTCCAGCATGCTTTCCTGCTGCTCGCGGATCACCGTCTCGCGGCCGCTCATGTAGCTTTCCATGCTGTACAGGCCGAGATCGTCGATCAGCCGGGTGGCGGCCCAGATCTCGGCGAGCGGGTCGTCGCACTCGTTCTGGATCAGCTTGAACAGCGGTTCCTTGAGCGAGAAGACGAAGGTCGCCGTCTGCGCGGGCGTCAGGCCCGCACGGCTCTGGTCGAAGGAGAAGCGCTCCAGCAGCGCCCGTACCGGCTGCCAGTGCGGCTCGCGCAGATTGCCCAGGCCCTGGGCGGCGGCCACGGTGATCCGCCGCAGCAACTCGGCGGAATTGGCCAGGATGGTGGTTTCGTCGAGCAGGTCGATGCGCATGCCGGCCGCGCGCTGGGCGCCGATCCAGGCATCGAGCAGCGGCCGCTCATGGGTGCGCAGCAGCTCGACCAAAGCGGTACTGTACATGAAGGTTCCTAGGTGGCGAGAAGACGGCTCAGGACGGGCCGACCGGGCGGAAAGCGTGGGAAGAGGCAGGTGCAGAGAGGGATCCGACCGCGCGATCGGATCCCCCGGGGATCACATGTCCATCTTTTCCTTGGTGATCTTGCCGGTCTTGGCGTCGGCATGGAAGTCGTACTTCATACCATCTTTCTTCATGCCTTCGCCTTCCCACTGACCGTCATCGGCTTCGATCTTGCTGATCGAGGTGTAGCCCTGCTCCATGAGCTTGGACTTGACGTCGTTCATGGGCATCCAGTCGGCACCGGGCTGGTCGGCCAGGGCCGCGGTGCTGGCCAGGACGGAACAGGCAAACAGGGAAGCGAGCAGCTTGGATTTCATCGCGAGACCTCGTCGTGGTGGTATGCCCGGGATTGGACCACCACCAGACGCGACAGATCCCTTCTGGCCCAGGCGTTAGACTGACGATTCTTCGACCAGGTACGGCAACAGCCCGACCGGTGCCGACTTGGGCCTACCCTTGACCTTACGCGGCGTAGAGGGGCGACTGGCCAGGTGCCAGAGATCGCGCCAGCGCTCGGCGAGGGCGGTGGGCTTGTCCAGGTAGAGGCGCAGGCCCAGGGAAAAGGCCTTCGCCTGCAGCCGCTCGCGCTGCTGGGCCAGGCTTTCGCCGATGGCCAGGCGGGTGTTGCTGGCGCCGAACAGGGTCGGCTCGTCCACCAACAGCTGCTGCATCACCGCCAGGTCGTGATCGTCGCCCAGGTATTCCGAAAGACGCTTGAGGCTCTTCTGCCGCGTCTTGAACTCCGCCGGCCAGGCGGCAGCCAGCAACTGGGTGTGATACCAGTGATCCTTCACCCGCTTGCGCCAGTCGTGCAGGGTATCGTCGGTGGGCTTGTCGCGTGCGGTCTTGAGCGCCTGGCGCCCGGCCTTGTAGTTGTCTTCCAGGCCGCGGGCGAAGAGGGCGAAGCCCTTGCCGGCGAGTTTCCAGCCGGCCACCTCCTCACGCAGGGCGGTCAGCGCCTCGAGCAACGCGGGATGGCCGCTGGCTGCGGCGATCTGCTGGTCGGCGCGCTCCTGCAGGCGCTGGCGCACGCGCTTCATGGCCGGCGAGGCGAATCTCTTGCGATCGGACTCGCCCAGCTTGTCCCAGCTTTCCACCAGGGCGGCGCTGTCACGCAGCGAGGACAGCTCGCGCCCGAGGTCGCGCAGGCGCCGATTGCGACTGGCGAAGGCGCGCTTGCCCAGGGCGCCGTGCAGCAGCCGCAGGAGGGCGCGCAGTTCCTTGAGGCGCTTGCGCGTCTCGTGGACGCCCTTGGGGGTACCGCTGGACAGGGACGCCTCAGCCTGTACCAGACGATCCGTCACCACGCGGCGGACTTCCTCGTCAGCCGGTTGCCGCGCATCGAAACGAAAGGCCATCGAACTCTCCTTATGGGTGGACTGCAGACCCGCTCTGCGCGGGAGCCTAACGGTGGGAAGACCGCTACAACAGCGGGAGATGCCAAATTTCATTTAATCGTCATATTTCGGTCATGGATGTCGGCCCGGGCACCGCCTGCCGCCGGGTCGGTCAGAAGGGCTATAGTTGCCCGACCACCCCCGCAAGGAGATCCGGATGTTCGAAGCCGCCGAAAACGAACACCTGCTCGACGAGGCCACCTACGACGCCAAGCTGCCCAAGCTGCGCGAGGCGCTGCTGGCCGCCCAGTACGAACTCAAGACCCAAGGCCGCTTCCCGGTGATCCTGCTGATCGATGGCATCGAGGGGGCGGGCAAGGGCGAGACGGTCAAGCTGCTCAACGAGTGGATGGATCCGCGCCTGATCCGCGTCGAGACCTTTCTGCAGCCCAGCCACGAGGAACGCCAGCATCCGCCGGCGTGGCGCTACTGGCAGCGCCTGCCGGGCAAGGGGCGGATCGGCGTGTTCTTTGGCAATTGGTACAGCCAGATGCTGCACGGCCGGGTCAACAAGGAACTCAGCCGTGTCGAGCTGGATGCCGCCATCGGCCAGGCGGAACGTTTCGAGCGCATGCTCGCCGACGAAGGCGCGCTGATCCTCAAGTTCTGGTTCCACCTCTCCAAGCCCCAGCTCAAGCAGCGCCTGAAGCACCTCAAGAACGATCCCCGCCTGGGCTGGAAGCTCAGTCCGCTGGACTGGCGCCAGGCCAAGGTTTACGACCGCTTCGTCAAGGAAGGCGAGCGCGTGGTGCGGCGAACCCATCAGGACTATGCCCCCTGGCACGTGGTGCCCGGTTTCGACGAGCGCTTTCGCAGCCTGACCGTCGGCACCGTGCTGCTCAAGGCGCTGCAGCGCGCCTTGGCCAACAAGCCGCGCAAGCAGCGCAAGGCCGCCGCGGTACTGCCGCCGCCGGTTGATGGCCGCGGCGTGCTGGAGGCCATGGACCTGAGTCAGCGCCTGGACAAGGCCGATTACGAGGACCAGCTGCTCGCTGAGCAGGCCCGGCTGGCGCGGCGGCTGCGCGACAAGAAGTATCGTCGCCACGCCCTGGTGGCGGCCTTTGAGGGCAACGATGCTGCTGGCAAGGGCAGCGCCATCCGCCGTGTCACGGGTGCTCTGGATCCCCGGCAGTACCGCATCGTCCCGGTTGCCGCGCCCAGCGACGAAGAGCTGGCCCAGCCCTATCTCTGGCGCTTCTGGCGGCATATCCCGCGGCAGGGCAATTTCACCATCTTCGATCGTTCCTGGTACGGCCGGGTGCTGGTGGAGCGGGTCGAGGGGCTGACACCCGCCGCCGACTGGCAGCGTGCCTACGGCGAGATCAACGACTTCGAGGAACAGCTCCACGACGCCGGCCTCGTGCTGGCCAAGTTCTGGCTGGCCATCGACCAGGACACCCAGCTGGAGCGCTTCCGCGCCCGCGAGGAAACGCCCTTCAAGCGATTCAAGATCACCGAGGACGACTGGCGCAACCGGGACAAGTGGGATCTCTACAGCCAGGCGGTCAACGACATGGTGGTGCAGACCAGCACGGCCATCGCGCCCTGGACGCTGGTGGAGGCCAACGACAAGCGATTCGCGCGGGTGAAGGTGTTGCGGACGCTCAACGAGGCGTTGGAGCGGGCGTATGACAAGGGTTGAGTGAAGCCTGGCTTTCGGTAGAAGCGGTTGCTTAGCTCGTTATCGTGCCCTGGGGACACTTCTGTTTCGCCCCGCCGGGCGACTCACTTTTTTCAATCGCTAAAAAAATAAACAAAAACGCTTGCCCATCCATTCGGCCCCGGCTTTGCCGGGGTACGCTCCCTCCATCGCCGCTCCAGGGGCCCGCCGCGAAGGGCCGTCCCCGGCCCTCGCGACTCTCGCGGCATCTATGCCGCTTGACCCCTTGCGCAACGATTGCGTTCGCCTTGCTGGAAGGGGCATTGGGGGCGCCGGTACCTTGGGTTGCCCAAAAGAAGGGACGACGTGAAGCGTGGCAACGTTGGCTAAAACATTAAATCCCAGAAACGAAAAGGCCCCACCGAAGTGGGGCCTTTCTGCAACCGGATCAGTCGTTAGACGACTTGAACCTGGTCAGCTTGCATACCCTTCTGGCCTTTGACAGCCACGAAAGTGACCTTCTGGCCTTCGCTCAGGCTCTTGAAGCCGGCGCTTTCGATGGAGCGGTAGTGCACGAACAGGTCGGCGCCGCTTTCCGGGGTGATGAAGCCGTAGCCTTTTTCATCGTTGAACCACTTGACGGTGCCATTTTCACGATTGGACATGAGTATCTCCAGGGTGTAGGGGGAACAACCACGTTAGCGAGACATTCGCTAGCGGGACTGTAATGCGAGAGTGAGACGAGCCAGGAGATGAAAATGAAGCAACATCAAGCAGGTATCGAGTAACTATTGCAGTAGCAGTGCCCACACCATACTCGCTTTCGCGAGCTTGTATAGCCCTGATTCGCATATTTGTTGACCAATGGCGCTGCTTGCGCTGCCAGAGCGTCTCACTCAGGCTACGGATTCCCCTGCTCGAAAGAGACTCCGCATGGACAAGCTGCACCGGATCAAGGGGGCCTGGCCCTACCTGATCGCCGTCTTTCTCAACGCCTTCGTCGATCTTGGCCACAAGATCGTCATCCAGAACACCGTGTTCAAGGTCTATGACGGTTCCACTCAGGTGGTGCTGACCGCCCTGGTCAACGGCATGATGCTGTTGCCCTTCATCCTGCTGTTCAGTCCTTCCGGCCATGTGGCCGATCGCTTCGCCAAGGTCCGGGTGCTGCGCCTTGGCGGCTGGGCGGCGGTGGCCATCACCCTGGGCATCACCCTGGCCTACTATGCCGGGCTGTTCGAACTGGCCTTTGCCATGACGCTCCTGCTGGCCATCCAGGCGACCTTCTATTCGCCGGCCAAGTACGGCTACATCAAGGCGCTGTTCGGCAAGCAGCGGCTGGCCGAGGGCAATGGCCTGGTGCAGGCTAATTCCATCATCGCCATCCTGGCCGGCACGGTGGTCTTCACCGCCTTCTTCCAGCTGCACCTGGGCGCGGGCCAGGCCACGCCCCATGCGATCCTGCAGGACATCGCGCCGCTGGGCTGGCTGCTGGTGCTCTGCAGCCTGGCCGAGGTGGCGCTGCTCTATCGCCTGCCGCTGCTGGAAGAACCCAGGCCACGCGAGCCCTTCGACTGGCATGCCTATCTGCGGCTGCAGACCGCCCGACGCAACCTGGCGGTGATCGGCGAGAATCCGGTGATCCGCCTGTCGATCATCGGCCTGGCGGTGTTCTGGTCGGTGGGCCAGGTGCTGCTGGCGAGCTTTCCGGCCTATGCCAAGGATCATCTGGGCATCGACAACGTGCTGCTGTTGCAGGGCATCCTGGCCTGCGCCGGCATCGGCATCGCCATCGGCTCGGCGCTGGCCAGTCGGGCCTCCCGCGGGCGCATCGAGACCGGGCTGATCCCGGTGGGCGCCCTGGGCATCGCCCTCGGCCTGTGGTGGCTGCCGGCGCCCAGTTCGGCCTGGGTGCATGCGCTCAACTTCATCTTCATCGGCCTGATGGGCGGGCTGTTCATCGTCCCGCTCAACGCCCTGATCCAGTTCCATGCCCGCGAGGACCAGCTCGGTACGGTGCTGGCGGCCAACAACTGGGTGCAGAACGTCGCCATGCTGAGCTTTCTGGTGCTCACCGCGGTGATCGCCCTGCTCGGTCTGGACAGTCGCTGGCTGTTGCTGCTGATCGCCGCCGTGGCGCTGATCGGCGGCGCCTACACGGTGTGGAAGCTGCCCCAGAGTCTGGTGCGTTTCCTGCTCGGTCTGATGGTCACCCGGCACTACCGCATCCAGGTGCAGGGCCTGCAGAACCTGCCGGCCCAGGGCGGGGTGCTGCTGCTGGGCAATCACATCAGCTGGGTCGACTGGGCCATGGTGCAGATCGCCAGTCCGCGACCGGTACGCTTCGTGATGCTGCGCGCCATCTACGAGCGCTGGTACCTGAAGCCCTTCCTCAAGGCCATGGGTTGCCTGCCCATCGCCCAGGGTACCGGCGCCGGCGCGGCGCTGGAGCAGGTGGCCGGGCTGCTGAGCGCCGGCGAGGTGGTCTGCCTGTTCCCGGAAGGGGCGATCAGCCGCACCGGTCAGCTCGGCGAATTCCGCCGCGGCTATGAAAGGGCCTGCGAGCGGGTCGGTCCCGAGGTGCAGATCGTACCCTTCTACCTGCGCGGCCTCTGGGGCAGCCAGTTCTCGCGCTCTTCCAGCAAGCTCAAGGAGCTGCGGGACAGCCCGCTGCACCGCGAGGTGGTGGTGGCCTTCGGCAAGGCGTTACCCAAGGACACTCCGGCCGATGTGCTCAAGCGGCGGATCTTCGAGTTGTCGATCCGCTCCTGGGAGCGCTACATGCAGGGCCTGCCGTCGCTGGCCGATGCCTGGGTCGCCAGCGTCAAGCGCCGGCCCAATGGCCTGGCGCTGATCGACGACCTGGGCGCTCCGCTCAAGGCCGCCCAGGCGCTCACCGGCGCCGCCTGCCTGGCGCGGCGGATGCGCAAGCGGCCCGAGGCCAATCTCGGCCTGCTGCTGCCCACCAGCAGCGGCGGCATGCTGGCCAACATGGCGGTGCTGCTGGCTGGCAAGACCCTGGTCAATCTCAACTACACGGCCACGCCCGAGGCGCTGGCATCCGGCCTGGACCAGGCCGGTATCCGTACCGTCTACACCTCGACGCGCTTCCTCGACCGCCTGCGCAAGCGCGGTCTGCCGGTGGACGAATTGCTGGCCGGACGCGAGGTGGTGGATCTGGAGGAGTTGCGCGCCGGCATCGGCAAGGCCGAGCTACTGGCCAACTGGCTGGCAGTCTGGCTGTTGCCCACCGCCATGCTGCAGGTGCTGGTGAGTCGCGCCCACGATCCCGAGGCCACCGCCGCGATCCTCTTCTCCAGTGGCAGCGAGGGTACGCCCAAGGGGGTGATGCTCAGCCACAGCAACCTCATGGCCAATCTCAAGCAGACCTCGGACGTGCTCAATACCCAGGACGACGACGTCTTCATGGCCTCGCTGCCGCTGTTCCACGCCTTCGGCCTCACCGTGACCCAGTTCCTGCCGCTGATCGAGGGGGTGCCGGTGGTCTGCCAGGCCGATCCCACCGACGTGGCCGGCATCGCCAAGGCGGTGGCGACCCATCGCGCCACGGTGCTCTGCGGCACCTCGACCTTCCTGCGGCTGTTCGTGCGCAACACCAAGGTGCATCCGCTGATGCTGGAGAGTCTGCGCATCGTGGTGGCCGGCGCCGAGCGCCTGGATCCGGCGGTGCGCGAGGCCTTCAAGCTCAAGTTCAACCAGGACATCTACGAGGGCTACGGCGCCACCGAGACCGCGCCGGTGGCCTCGGTCAACCTGCCCGATGCCCTGGACATGAGCTACCTGCAGGTGCAGCGCGGCGGCAAGCTCGGCACCGTGGGCATGCCGCTGCCAGGGACCGGCTTCAAGATCGTCGACCCCCAGACCCTTGCCGAATTGCCCACCGGCGAAGCCGGCATGGTGCTGATCGGCGGGCCGCAACTGATGCAGGGCTACCTGAACGATCCCGAGCGCACCGCCAAGGCCATCCGCGAGATCGACGGCGAGCGCTGGTACGTGACCGGCGACCAGGGTCGGCTGGACGAGGACGGCTTTCTCACCCTCGTCGACCGCTATTCACGCTTCGCCAAGATCGGCGGCGAGATGGTCAGCCTGGGCGCCGTGGAGCAGGCCCTGGCCAAGGCGGTGGCCGATCCGGAGATCGAGCTGCAGGCGGTCAATCTGCCGGATGCCAGGAAGGGCGAGCGCATCGTGGTGCTGCATACTGGCACCCTGGACGGCGCGGCGGTGGAAAAGACCCTGCTGGCCCAGGGGGTGAGCGGACTGCTGCTGCCTTCGGCCTGGCTTGCGGTGGACAGCCTGCCGAAACTGGGGACCGGCAAGGCCGACGTGGCCGGCGCGAAACGGCTGGCGCAGACGCGCTTGAGCGAGGCGGGGGAGGCCTAGGCGATAAAACATTCATCCGGCGCCAGCGAACCCTAAAGCCTGGCGCCGTTTGGCCGATCATGAGGGGGCTAATCATTTTTTCGAGGTCTTCCCGGTGAAGCTACGCTCCCTCAACATCGCCCCGCGGGCCCTGGTGGCCTTTGGTTTCTTCGCCCTGCTGGTGATCGGCCTCGGGCTGTTTTCCCTGGGCCAGAATCGCGTCATCAAGGAGGGCGAGGAGCAGATCGTCGGCAATGTCATCCCCAGCGTCCAGACCATTGGCGAGATCCGCGCCGATCTGCTGAGTCTGCGCATGCACAACCAGGGGCTGATGCTGGCCAGCTCCAATGCCGAGACCCAGGCGGTGCACAAGGCCATCGAGGCGGCCAAGGCCAGCCTGGAACAGCATGTGCGCCAGTTCGACGCCCTGTTGCTCACCGACACCGGGCGGGAGGTCTACACCCGGATGACCGGCCAGCTGGCCACCTACCTGAACAACCAGAATCGCTATCTCAAGGCGCTGGACGACCAGAACGACGCCGAGCTGCTCAAGCTGGCCGGGCAGGACGGCGAGATGGCCCACAGTGGCAATGCCCTGAGCGCTACCGTCAACGAACTCGCCGGGGTGGTCGACGGCAAGGTCACGCGGCTGGCCGCTGCTTCCATGGCCAGCTACCACAACGCCATCGCCATCACCGTGGCGGTGATGGTGGCAGCCCTGGCCGGTACCCTGCTGCTGGCCTGGCGCTTTACCCGCAGCCTCACCGGGCCGCTGGAAAAGGCCCTGGCGGTGGCCGAGCGCATCGCCGCCAACGACCTCAGCCGGACCGTCGAGCCGGACGGGCGCGACGAACCCGGCCGGTTGCTGGCGGCCATGGCGCGGATGCAGGACAACCTGCGCGGCACCCTGGAGCGGCTGACCCTGTCGTCCACCACCCTGGCATCCACCTCCGAAGAGCTGTCGACGGTCACCGATACCGGGCTGCGCGGCATTCAGCGGCAGAACGACGAACTGGCCCAGGCGGCCACCGCCGTCAACCAAATGACCGCCGCGGTGGAGGAGGTCGCGCGCAACGCCGCCGCCGCCAGCGCCGCCGCCCAGGATTCGCGCACCTCGGCCGACCTCGGTCAGCGCCGGGTCGAGGAGACCCTCACCACCATCCACGCCCTGCATGGCGCCGTGACCTCCAGCAGTGGCGAGATCGATGGCCTGGCCGCCCAGGTGCAACGTATTAGCGGGGTGCTCGACGTCATCCGCGGTATCGCAGAGCAGACTAATCTGCTGGCGCTCAACGCCGCCATCGAAGCCGCGCGTGCCGGTGAGGCGGGTCGCGGCTTTGCCGTGGTGGCCGACGAGGTGCGCGCCCTGGCGGCCCGTACCCAGCAGTCCACCGGCGAGATCGAAGACATGATCGGCGCCATCCAGGGCGGCGCCGGCAAGGCGGTGGACGCCATGGCCACCAGCAATCAGCAGGCTGGTGTCTGCCTGGAGGTGGCCGCGGCCGCCGGCGAGGCCCTGGCCGAGATCGGTCGCCACATCGGGCAGATCACCGAGCGCAACCTGAGCATCTCCGCCGCCACCGAGGAGCAGGCCCAGGTGGCCCGCGAGGTGGATCGCAACCTCACCAGCATTCGCGACCTGTCCACCCAGAACGCCGCCGGGGCCGGGCAGACCGCGGCCGCCAGCACCGACCTGGCGCGCCTGGCCGGTGACCTGAGCGGTGCGGTGCGGCAGTTCCGGCTCTGAACGCGGAATCCTTCAGCGGGCGATGTCCTCCAGTGCCCGGTTGCGGGTGCGCGGGCCGAACAGGCCGATGGTCAGCACCACGATCAGCATGCTGGCGACGATGAAGGCGAGCACGCCCGGGGTGCCCAGGCGCTCCAGCAGGGTGCCGATCAGCAGGCTGCTGAACACCGTGGACAGCCGGCTGAAGGAATAGCAGAAGCCCACCGCCCGGGCGCGGATGGCGGTGGGAAACAGCTCGGCCTGGTAGGAGTGGAAGGCGAAGGTCAGCCAGGCGTTGCAGAAGGTGATGCCGATGCCACAGAGGATCAGACCGAGGGCGCCCTGCTGCAGGGCGAACAGGCTGCCGAAGCCCACCGTCCCCAGGGCGGAGCCGACGATCTGCCACTTGTTCTCGAAGCGATTGGCGATGCGCACGAACAGCAGCGGCCCTAGCGGATAGGCGAGGGTGATGACGAAGGCATAGCCCAGGCTGTGGGTCAGGCTCACGCCCTGGCCGGAGAGCAGCGCCGGCAGCCAGTTGCCGAAGCCGAAGAAGCCGATGGCCTGGAACAGGTTGAAGACGATCAGCATGATCACCCGGCGCCGATAGGGTGGTTGCCACAGCGCCGCGAAGCGCGCGCTTACCGCAGGTTCTTCCACCACTGCCGCTGGCGGCGGCAGCGGCTGGCCGCAGTCGGCCTGGCAGGCGGCTTCCAGGCGCTCCACGCCCTGTTCGGCTTCGTCCAGCCGGCCCTGCTGGGCCAGCCAGCGCGGTGATTCGGGCAGGCGCTGGCGCAGCCACCAGATGAACAGGGCGAAGACGGCACTGGACAGCACCACCCAGCGCCAGCCGGAGATCCCCAGCGGCGCCTGGGGCACCAGCCACCAAGACAGCAACGCCACCGCCGGCACCGAGAGGAACTGGAGGGCGAAGGCGAAGGCGAACGCCGAAGTGCGCATGGCCTTGGGCACCAGTTCCGACAGATAGGCGTCGATGGTCACCAGCTCCAGGCCCAGGCCGATGCCCACCACGAAGCGCAGGACGATCAGCCCCAGGGCGGTGGTCTGCAGGCCCATGGCCAGGGTCGCCAGGGTGTAGCCGACCAGCGCCCAGGTAAAGATCGCCCGGCGGCCGAAGCGGTCGGCGATGGGGCTGAGCAGGCTGGCGCCGACGAACAGGCCGAGAAAGGTGGCCGCGGCGAAGGCGGCCTGGTCGGAGACGCCGAACACCCCGGCCGCGCCGGTCTGGAAGACGCCATCGCGCAACAGACCGGGGCTGATGTAGGCGGTCTGGAACAGGTCGTAGAGTTCGAAGAAGCCGCCGATGGACAGCAGCGCCACCAGGCGCCACAGGCTGCGGGTGGCTGGCAGGCGATCGAGACGCGCCGACAGGGCGGCGGCGCTGGGAGGGGGGCAGGGCAGTGGCCGAAGCCGAAGACGCAGAGGTCATGGGACGCTATCCAGAGAACAGTCGTCCTACAGCTTACGGATCAGCCCGTGCCGAATGTTGCCAAAGATTTCCAAGTGCAACGTACGGTTTGGCAGGAAATCGCGTTTTCGAGCCGGTTTCTGGCAGCGCCTTGCGTCGATCAGGGAACCAGCGCTAGAGCGGTGCGCAGATCGACCACCAGGACATCCAGATAACCACCCTGTAGCGCGCCGCGAATGGCGTTGACCTTGCGCAGGCCGCCGGCCAGACCCACCACGCGGTCGATCTTCAGCAGTTGCGGCAGATCCACCGCGACCACCGTCTCTTCGCTGTCGTCCAGCACCGGCCGGCCCTGGGCATCGAAGTACCTCAGGCAGATGTCGCCCACCGCGCCGCGGGCTGCGAGCACCTCCAGCATGGCCTCGCCATGGTAGTTGCCGCTGTTGCGCAGCAGCTGCGACGGCTCCAGTTCGCCGATGCCGACCAGCGCCACGGTGAGCCGGGCGAAGCGTTCGGTCACCTCGCGCACCTCGTCCAGCTGCAGGATGCGCTGGCGACTTTCCGGTGACTGCTCGATGCTCTGGGACGGCAGCAGATAGGCCGGGCAACCCAGCAGGTTGGCCAGTTGCTGGGTCAGCAGGGTGGCCTCGAAGGCGCCCTTGTTGCCGACCCCGCCGAGCAGCTGCACCACCTCGGTCGCGCCCTGGCGACTGCTGCCCCGGTGCATGTGGCCGACCATGGCGCGGATGGTGGAGCTCCAGGAGGAGATGCCGATGTGGTCCTTCTCGGTGACGCTGGTTTCCAGGTAGTGGGCGGCCGCCGAGCCGATGGCCTGCTTGATGGCCTCTTCGTCGTCGCCGGTGGGCTCCACCACGATGGCCTGGCGGATGTCGTAGCGCTGCTGCAGCTGACGCTCCAGTTCCAGATGGAAGTTGCGCGGGCGCTGCACCGAGATGCGCACGATGCCTTCCTTGAGCGCTCGGCTCAGGGCGCGGCTGACGAAGGATTGCGACAGGTCGAGCTGTTCGGAGATCTGCGACTGCTTAAGTCCCTCTTCGTAGTAGAGGGAGGCGATCTTGGTCAGCAGGCGTTGTTCTTCGAGGTTACTCATCCAGATTCCCGGTACCAGCGGATACGCCGCGCTCGCGGCCGCCAGCCCGGACCGGGAAGTCCCCTGGCCGCGACGAACCACCGAAAAGCAGGCACGTACCTGTTAGAAAGGCGCATTTTCCAGCTATTTTCCCTCAGCCTCCCGCCGGACGCCAAGGCTTTTGCGGCCGGGCGTCCTTGCCCGAGGCTGCTCGTCAGCGCGCGAGCTAGCGTCAGGCAAGGCGAAAAGCCCTGAGGAAGCGGAGTTTACGAGTGGTAAATGAACATTCCGAAGGGCTTTCAACGCCGTTTGGCCGACGGGTAGCCGCCTATGAGCAGCTTCTCAGGACATGATCAGGCCACCGTCCACATTGATCGCCTGGCCGGTGATGTAGCCGGCGTCCGCCGAGGCGAGGAAGGCCACCAGGCCGGCCACGTCGGCGGGGGTGCCGGCGCGCTTCATGGGAATGTTGCCGACCCACTCGGTCATCAGTTCGCCCTGGCCATAGCGCTTTTCCGGGGTGGAAAGGATCTCACCCCAGACCCGGTCGTTGTAGTCCCACATCTCGCTTTCGATGATGCCCGGGCAGAAGGCATTGACCGTGATGCCATGGCGCGCCAGTTCATGGGCCAGACTCTGGGTGATGCCGATGACGCCCATCTTGCTCGCCGCATAGTGCGGCGTGTAGATGAAGCCCTGGCGACCCTGGCCGGAGCTGGTGTTGATCAGGCGTCCGCCACGCCCGGCGGCGACCATGCGCTTGGCCGCCTCGCGGCAGCACAGCCAGACGCCGGTGGTGTTGACCTGCAGGATGCGATCGAAGTCCTCGCGCGGCATGCGGTCGAAGGCGTCGATGGTGATGATCCCGGCGTTCTGCACCGAAACGTCGATGCGACCGAAGCGGGCCTCGGCCTGGGCATAGAGGTCGGCCACCGCCGCCTCGTCGGTGATGTCCACCACCAGCGGCAGCACCTCGGCACCGGTCTCGGCGGCCAGCCGCGCGGCGGTGTCGTCCACCCGCTCGGCGTTGGAGACCAGCACCAGGTTGGCGCCCTCACGACCGAAGCGCTCGGCGATACCCTCACCCATGCCGCGGCAACCGCCGGTGATGACCACGGTCTGACCTGCGAAGCGACGTTCCACGTGAAACCTCCTAGAGCTATAGGCCACGATCCCGCGAGCTAGAGCCAAACAAGGCGAAGACAGCTGAGGACGCGGACCGGGCTTGCGCTCAAGTTTACGAGTGGTAAATGAGCAGTCCGACCGGGCTGGCGATCCAGGCTGTATTCAACGCAGGTTGGCCGAAGCGCAGCAGATCGTGAAAGGCGTTACCAGCAGACGAAACCACCATCGACGATCAGATCGACGCCGGTGCAAAAGGACGCCGCCGGGCTGCAGAGGAAGATCGCCGGACCGACCATTTCCTCCACCTCGGCCATGCGGCCCAGCGGGGTGGTCTGCTCGAAGATCTTGACCTGGTCGGCCACCTCGGGACGGGTGTTCATCGGCGTGGCGGTATAGCCGGGGCTGATGCAGTTGACCCGGATGCCGCGCTCGGCCCACTCCATCGCCAGGCTCTTGGTCAGGTGGATGACCCCGGCCTTGGAGGTGTTGTAGTGGGCCTGCAAGAGGCCGCGGTTGACGATGCTGCCGGACATGGAGGCGATGTTGACGATGGCCCCCTTGCCGCGCGGCAGCATGACCCGCGCCTGCGCCTGGCAGCTGTGCATCACCCCGGTGAGGTTGATGTCGAGCATGCGCTGCCAGCGCTCTAGTTCCAGCTCCTCGGCCGGCTGGGCGTTGGCGATGCCGGCGCTGTTGACCGCGAGATTCAGGGGGCCGAGTTCGGCCTCGGTACGGGCCACGGCGGCTTCCAGGTCGGCGGCGCTGGTCACCGAGCCTCCAGGGCCAGGGCACGGCGGCCGTGGGCCTGGATCCGCTCGACGGTACCGGCCAGGTCGCGACTGCCGGGCAGGTCGAAGCAGGCCACCTGGGCCCCGGCCTCGGCGAGACCGATGGCGATGGCCTGGCCGATGCCGCTGCCGGCACCGGTGACGAAGGCGGTCTGGCCGCCGAGATCGAAGAGACGCATGGGAGAACTCCTAGTCAGGCGGTAGCCAATTCCATCACGGCCACCGGGGTGGCCTGTTCACGTTCGAGAATGCCCATCTGCTGGCCACGGCTCATCACCATGACCCGGTGCGACAGGCCGAGAACCTCGTCGAGATCCGAGCTGACCACGATCACCGCCATGCCGGTGGCCGCCAGTTCGGCTATCACCTGGTAGATGGCGGCGCGGGCGCCGACGTCGATGCCGCGGGTGGGCTCGTCGAGGATGAAGACCTTGGGATTGCGCGCCAGCCACTTGGCGATGATCACCTTCTGCTGGTTGCCACCCGAGAGGGCGGCGATGGCCTGCTCCGGCTGACCCTTCACGCCGAGCCGCGCCACCGCCTTGCGGGCGAAGGCGCGCAGCTTGCCGGGCGACACCCAGCCGCCGGCGGCGAGCAGATCAGTGTTGCCATAGATGAGGTTTTCCTCGATGGCGTGGTCGACCACCACGCCCTGCTGCTTGCGATCCTCGGGCACCAGCACGATGCCGGCCTGGATGGCTTCGCACGGGCTGGCGAAGCGGCAGGTCCGGCCTTCCAGCACCAGGGTGCCGGTGACCTGTTCGGCCGCGCCGGCGATGGCGCGGACCAGTTCGGTACGGCCGGCGCCGACCACCCCGGCGACGCCGAACACCTCGCCGGCGCGCACCGCGAAATCGATGTGCTTGAGCGGCATCTCGCGGCAGCTGAGATCCTTGACCCGCAGCACCTCCTGCGTACCGGGCGCGGCCATGGTCGGGAAGATGCGTTCCACGCTGCGCCCGACCATCTCTTCCACCAGTTGCCGCACCGGCACCTGGGCGGTGGCGTGCAAGGCGATCTGGCGGCCGTCGCGCAAGACCAGCACCCGGTCGGCGATGCGCGCGATCTCTTCCAGGCGATGGCTGATATAGATGAAGGACACGCCCTCGGCCTTGAGCCGCTCGACCTGGGCGAACAGCAACTCGGTTTCTTCGCCACCCAGGGCCGCGGTGGGCTCGTCGAGGATCAGCAGGCGTGCCTTGAGGGGCAGAGCCTTGGCGATCTCCACCAGTTGCTGGGCAGCCACGCTGAGGCCGGCCACGGTGCGTGTGGCGGGTACCTTCAGGCCCAGTCGATCCAGCTGGCGCTGGGCCTCGGTTGCCATGAAGGCGCGATCGATCCGCCCGCCGCGCATGGGCAGGCGGCCGACGAACATGTTTTCAGCGATGGTCAGTTCCGGTAGCAGGCGGATCTCCTGGTGGATCAGGCCGATGCCGGCGGCCAGCGCGGCGCCGGGGGAATCCGGGACGTAGTCGCGACCCAGCCAGGTCATGCGCCCACCGGCCTCGGGGGGTACCAGGCCGGCGATGATCGACGACAGCGTGGACTTGCCGGCGCCGTTCTCGCCGAGCAGGGCCAGGACCTCACCCGGCTGGATGTCGACGTCCACCCCGGCCAGCACCTCGATGCCGGCGTATTTCTTGCCGATGTTTCTCAGGCTGAGAGCGGCGGGCTGTTCCAGGGGCATGACGGCGGACATGGGGCCTCCGAAGGGGGAGCAGAAGCTGTGCCTCCCTCGGGAGGCACCTGGATAAGGGCGGGAGGCGGCGGCCGTTACCCGCCGCTGGCCAGACGATCCGTTACGGGTGGTTCTCGATGAAGGGGGCGACATTATCCTTGGTGGTCAGGATCGCCTCCTGCAACTGCTCCTTGGGTACCTGCTTGCCTTCCTTGAGCGCCACCGCCGATTCCAGGGCCATGCGCCCCATCTTGCGGGTCTGCTGGGTCATGGTGGCGGACAGGGTGCCGGCGGCCACGGCCTTGAGGCCGGCCACGTCGCCGTCGAAGCCGACGATGGTCACCGGATGGTCGAGGTTGGCGACCTTGACCGCCTGGGCGGCACCCAAGGCCATGGCGTCGGCCCGGCCGAAGAAGACGCTGATGTTGGGATCGCGCTGGAGCATGTCCTGGGCCACGGCGAAGCCCTTGTCCTGGGCCCACTCGGCGGGCTGCTGGGCGACCACCTTCAGCTCGGGAAACTTGGCCAGGCCTTCGGCAAAGCCCTTGGCGCGATCGTTTTCCGGCGTGGTGCCGATCTGGCCCTGGAGGATGGCGACGCGGCCCTTGCCGTTGGTGACCTTGCCGACGTATTCGGCCAGGGTGCGGGCGGCGGCGACGCTGTCGCTGGCGATGAAGGTGTCACCCGGGGCGTCGGGGGCGTTGCGGTCCACCGCCACTACCGGGATGCCGGCGGCCTTGGCCGCCTTGACCGGGACACCGGCGGCGGTGGCGCCGGCCGGGATGTAGATCAGGGCATCGACCTGGCGGGTGATCAGGTCCTGGATCTGGTTGACCTGGGTCGCCGAGTTGCCCTGGGCGTCCACGGTGATCACCTTGATGCCCTTGGCCTTGCCTTCGGCCTCGACGGCCTGCTTGATCTGGTTGAAGAAGTCGGCCTGCAGGTTGGCCACGGCCAGGCCCACGGTGAGTTCCTTGGCCTGGGCATTGAGGGCGCCGGTGCAGGTGATGGCGTCGGCGGCCTCTACTGCTGCCTGGCCGAGGCCGGCTACTTCCCGCCGGAATGGCTCGACACCTACCAGCATTTCGACTCCCACCTGCCGGGTCATCCGGTGCGGCAGAAGACCCCTGGCATCGAGCTCAACACCGGCGCCCTCGGCCACGGCCTCCCGGTCGCCACGGGGATCGCCCTGGCCGCGCAACGCGATGGCAGTCCGCGCCGCGTCTATGTACTGACCGGTGATGGCGAACTGGGCGAGGGCTCCAACTGGAAGTCGGCGCTGACCGCCGCCAAGTACCGGCTGGACAACCTCACGGTGATCGTCGACCACAACCGCCTGCAACTGGCCGGTCCCACCGCCGAGATCCTGCCGCTGGAACCCCTGGCCGAGAAGTGGCGCGCCTTCGGCTTCCATGTGGTCGAGTGCGATGGCAACGACGTGGCCCAGTTGGTGGAGACCCTGGAAGCGCTGCGCGAACACCGCGGCCAGCCCCAGGTGCTGATCGCCAATACCGTCAAAGGCAAGGGGGTTTCCTTCATCGAAGGCAAACCCGAATGGCACCACCGGGTGCCCAAGGGCGACGAGATCGCCGCTGCACTGGAGGAGCTCGACCATGGCCACTGATACCCAGACCCCGGGCGAAGCCCATCTCGCCAGCGTCATGGTCGAGGCCTTCATCGCCGCGGTGGACGCCGGCGTCGACCTGGTGCCGGTGGTCAGCGACTCCACCTCCACGGCCAAGATCGGCCCCTTCGTCAAACGCTTCCCGGAGCGCCTGGTCAACGTCGGCATCGCCGAACAGACCCTGGTCGGGGTGGCCGCCGGCCTGGGCCTCGCCGGCAAGGTGGCGGTGACCTGCAACGCCGCGCCCTTCCTGATCTCCCGCGCCAACGAACAGGTCAAGGTGGACGTCTGCTACAACAGGTCCAACGTCAAGATGTTCGGCCTCAACGCCGGGGCCAGCTATGGTCCCCTGGCCAGTACCCACCACAGCCTCGACGACATCGCCGTGATGCGCGGCTTCGGCAACGTGGAGATCTATGCGCCGGCCGATGGCCGCGAGTGCCGGCAGATCGTCGAGCACGCTCTGGCCCATGACGGTCCGGTCTATATCCGCCTGGACGGCAAGGCGCTGCCCGATCTGCATGGGCCAGACTACCGTTTCGTCCCCGGTCAGGTCGACGTGCTGCGCCAGGGTCACGACGTCAGCCTGGTGGCCCTGGGTTCGGTGGTCCACGAGGCGGTGGACGCCGCGCGGTCGCTGGCCGAGCAGGGCATCAGCGCCCAGGTGATCAACCTGTCGTCGATCCGTCCGCTGCAGCGCGAGGCCTTGCTGGAAGCCCTCTGCGCCGCCCGCGGCGGGGTGGTCACGGTGGAAGAGCACAACGTCAATGGCGGGGTGGGCAGCCTGGTCGCCGAGGTCATGGCCGAAGCCGCGCTGGGCGTGCCGCTGATCCGCCTGGGCATCGCCGATGGCGAGTATGCCGCCGCCGGTGGCCGCGGCCCGACCCGTGCCAAGCATGGTATCGATGCCGCCGGTATCGTTGCCGCGGTGCAGCGCCTGCGCTGAGGCCCGGGCGTCTGCCACGACAAGTACAACAGGAGCTGCCATGGCCGCCGAACCGCTGATCCTCGCCCTCGACGAGGGCACCACCAATGCCAAGGCGATCCTGGTGGATCGCGCCGGTCGGGTCGTGGCCCGCGGTTCTCGGCCGCTCACCGTCCAGCATCCGCAGGCGGGCTATGCCGAGCAGGATCCCCTGGCCATCTGGCAGGCCCTGCAGGGCGCCATCGGCGATTGCCTGGCCCAGACGGATGCCCCCCTGGCAGCCATCGCCATCAGCAACCAGCGTGAATCCGCCCTGGCCTGGGAGCGTAGCAGCGGCCAGTTGCTCGGCCCGCTGGTGAGCTGGCAGTGCAAGAGATCCCAGCCGCAGTGCGAAGCCTTGCACGCCGCCGGTCATGGCGAGTTGATCCTGCAGCGCAGTGGCCTGGCGCTGGACCCGATGTTTTCCGCCGGCAAATGGCGCTGGCTGCTCGACCAGATTCCCGACGGCACGGCCCGCGCCGCCGCTGGCGAGATCTGCCTGGGCACTGTGGACAGCTGGCTGCTCTGGCAACTCAGCGGTGGCGCGAGCTTTCTCATCGACGCGGCCAATGCGGCCCGTACCCAGTTGCTCGACCTGCGCGGTGGTGACTGGGATCCGCAGCTGCTGGGTCTGTTCGGCATTCCCCGGGCGGCGCTGCCGGAGATCCGCGCCAGTGCCGGCTGCTTTGGCGAGACCCGTGCCCAGGGCCCGCTGCCGGCCGGTCTGCCGATCCTGGCGATGATCGGCGATTCCCATGCGGCGCTGTTCTGCCAGGGTGGTTTCGTCCCGGGCAAGGTCAAGGCCACCCTGGGCACCGGCTCCTCGCTGATGACACCCATCGCCGAACCTGTGGTCTCCGCCCATGGCCTGGCCACCACCCTGGCCTGGCGCCTGGGCAAGACCCCGACCTTTGCCCTGGAAGGCAACATCGTCCACACCGGTGCCGCCGTGGGCTGGACGGCGCGGCTGCTGGGCGGCGCCGGAGAACTGGAGACCCTGGCCGCCGAAGCCGCGGCGCTGCCGGACAACGGTGGCGTCTACTTCGTCCCGGCGTTGGGTGGCCTCGGTGCGCCGCACTGGCGGGCCGAGGCGCGTGGACTGTTCTGCGGCCTGGCCGAGAACTGCGGGCGGGCGCACCTGATGCGCGCGGCCCTGGAAGCCATCGCCTACCAGATCCGCGACGTCTTCGACGCCATGCAGCAGGACAGTCCGACGCCCCTGGAAGAACTCTGGGTGGATGGCGGCGCCACGCGCAACGAATGGCTGCTGCAATTCCAGGCCGATCTCCTGCAGCGCCCGGTGATCTGCAGCCTATCGCCGGAGGTCTCGGCGCTGGGCGCCGCCCACCTGGCCGGCCATGCTTTAGGCTGGTGGCAGGACGCCGCGGCCCTGGCCGATCTCGAACGACCCCGCCGCCGTTACGAACCCCGCGCCAATGCCGTGCCCGAACTCTATGCCGGCTGGCGCCAGGCGCTGGAGCAGACGCTGCTGTAGCGCCCCTAGGTTGGGTTGAGACGGCTCCATCGCCGCAGACCAACAACGCGGATTCGATCTGGGCACTGTTGGGCTGCGCTGCGCTCAGCCCAACCTTCGGCGGCTCTCCCGAAAGGAGAGGGGCCAGCCCGGTAGCGTGGAAAACGGCGCAGCCTTTTCCACTGTGACGTCGTGATGGGCTGTTGCCCTCACCCCAACCCTCTCCCCGAGGGAGAGGGGGCTGTCCGAGCGGGCGTTCGTTTTCATCCGTCCTGGCAGGATCGGGCCGACTGGCGCGACCCTGCTCGCGGGCGGAGGCCGACCTGGCTCAGGTCGGCAGGGTCATGAATATCTGAGTGCCCTGACCGGGGCGGGAGACCACGCCGATGCGGCCCCCGTGCTGGCGGATGATTTCCTTGCACAGGGCCAGGCCCAGGCCGGCGCCGCCCTTCTGGCTGCCGATCTGCACGAAGGGCTCGAACACCCGGCCCTGCTGGGCGTAGGCGATGCCCTCGCCATTGTCCTGCACCGCCATCAGCAGCTGCTCGTTCTGGCGCATGGCCTGGATGACGATACGGCCGCCCGCCGGGGTATGGCGCAGGGCATTGCTCAGCAGGTTGTCGAACACCCGGCCCAGTTGCTTGGGATCCAGGCTGACCCGTGGCAACGGCGTATGCAGCAACTCGACGGCCAGCTCGACATCGCGCTCGCGGGCCTCGTCGGCGTGGCGGGCACGGGCCGCTTCCAGCAGATCGCCGATCTCGCTCGGCAATTTTTCCGGACGCTGCAGACCGCTCTGGTGACGGGAATAGTCCAGCAGGTCGTTAATCAGCTGCACCAGGCGACGGGTTTCCTCGTCCACCGTCTGCAGCAGAAAGGCCTCGCGGGAGTCCGGCGCCACCTTGAGGCGTTCGCGCAACAGACCGAAGGCCATGTGCATGCCGGTGACCGGGGTGCGCAATTCGTGGGAGGCGCGCAGGACGAATTCGTTGCGCACCCGATCGAAGGCGCGCTGCTCGGTGACATCGCGCAGCACCATCAGCGCGCCCACGCTGCGGCCGTCGGCGTGGTTGACCGGGGTCAGACTCCAGGCCAGCAGCCGCACCTCGTCGTCGACGCGGATCTCCAGGTCTTCGGGCGCCGCATCCAGGGCGCCGCCGGCCAGCACCCGCTGCACGCTGGCCTCGATTTCCGGACGCTCCAGGGCCGCGATCAGGGATTCGCCCAGGTGATTCTCGTTCCAGTCCAGCTGGCGGCAGGCCACCGGATTGGCGTGTTCGATGTTGCCCTGAGGATCGAGGATCACCAGGCCGTAGTCGATGCTGTCGAGCACCGCCTGCAGGCGCCGCTGCCCGGCCACCAGCGCCTCGACATTGGTCTGGCTGAGGCGGTGCAGGGCCTGGGCCATGTTGCCGAAGCGGCGGCTGAGCAGGGTGAATTCGGCGATCTGTGAGGTCGGCAGCTGGACGTCGAAGTTGCCCTGGCTGATGCGCTCGGCGGCCTTGGCCAGGCCATCGATGGGTCCGGTGAAGCGCCGGGCGATGCCGTTGGCGGTCACCACCCCGGTGACCAGGATGGCCACGCCGATCAGCGCCAGCAGCAGGGCGATGATCACCGCGCGGTCATGGGCCTCGTCCTGCATGCGCTCCAGGGTCACCACGTAGCTGCGCTGCAGGTCGTAGATGCGCGTGCGCAGCGCATTGAGGGTTTGCTGGAAGCCGCGATCGGCGAGCAACTCGCCATAGCCCGCCGGCGGTGCGCGCAGGTAGTCGGCGAAACGCTGGTAGCGCTGCTTGACGTCTTCCAGGATGGCCAGCTGCTCGGGATTGCGCATCTGGCCCTCGACCCGTTGCAGGTACTCCTGGAAACGCTGCTGGGCCGCCACCAGTGACTGTGGATCAGGTGCCCCGTCGAGCATCTGGAACAGGCTGTTGCTCAGCTCCTGGCGCATGTTCAGCGTCAGGTTGATGAAGTCCAGGTTGCTGCGGGTCTGGACGCTCTGCTCGCGGGCCAGGTGCAGCACGCTGACCAGGCCGACCAGCAGCCCGATGAGGGCTACGGCGATCAGGGCGGAGATGCTGAGAAAGAGGCGGGTGTGCAACTTGATCGGCAGCTTCATAGCCCGTACTGCTTGCGTTTTCGATAGAGCGTGGAGGCGTCGATGCCCAGGGTCTTGGCGGCCTGGTCGAGGGTCTCGCTGGTGGCCATCACCGCGGCGATGTGGGCGCGCTCCAGGGCTTCCAGGCTCAGCGCCTCGCCAACCCGCGGTGCGCTGGCGGCGCCGCTGGTGGCCGGGCTGTCACCCAGGCCCAGGTGATTGACGTCCACCAGATCCTGGCCGCAGATGATGCTCGCGCGTTCGATGACGTTGCGCAGCTCGCGGACGTTGCCTGGCCAGCCGTAGTTGCGCAGGGCGTCCAGGGCCGCCTCGCTGAAGCCGTGGGCGGGTCTGTTGTAGTCCTTGACGAAGCGGGCGAGGAAACGCTCGGCGAGATCGACGATGTCTTCCTTGCGCTCGCGCAGCGGCGGCAGGTTGAGCACGATGACGTTGAGGCGATAGAGCAGGTCTTCGCGGAATTCGTTTTCCGCCACCATCTGTTCCAGGTTGCGGTTGGTGGCGGCGAGGATGCGCACGTCGGCGCGGCGGGTCACCGGATCGCCGACGCGCTCGTATTCCTTGTCCTGGATGAAGCGCAGCAGCTTGGGCTGCAGGGCCAGGGGGAAGTCGCCGATCTCGTCGAGGAAGAGGGTGCCGCCATCGGCCTGGCTGACGCGGCCGAGGGTGCTCTCGCTGGCGCCGGTAAAGGCGCCGCGGGTATGGCCGAACATCTCGCTTTCCATCAGGTCGGCGGACAGCGAGGGGCAGTTGATGGTGACGAAGGTCTTTTTCGCGCGGCGACTCCAGGCGTGGATGGCGCGGGCCAGTTCGCCCTTGCCGGACCCGGACTCGCCGAGGATCAGCACGTTGGCATCGGTGGTGGCGACCTGTCGGGCGGTCTCCAGGATGCTCATCATCGTCGGACTGCGCGAATCGAGGCCGGCGCTGGATTTGCGTACCTCGCCTTCGAGCGCCTCCAGGCGCGCCGAGAGCTGGCGGAATTCCAGCTGCTTGGCCGCGGCCATGCGCAACTGGTCGGGACTGCAGGGTTTGACCAGGTAGTCGGCGGCGCCGGCCTGCATGGCGTCCACCGCGGTGTCGATGGCCGAGTGGGCGGTAACGATCACCACCCGCATCCAGGGCGCCTGGATACGCATCTGCTGGAGGACGTCCAGACCGTTGTCCGCGCCCAGGCGCAGATCGAGAAAGCAGAGGTCGTAGACCTGACGTAGCAGCAGGGCCTCGGCCTGGGCCGCGCTGTTGGCCGTGGCGACGCTGTAGCCGGCGTCTTCCAGACAGAAGCGGAAGGTACGCAGGATGGCGGCTTCGTCGTCCACGAGCAGGATGCGACCGCTGGTTTGTTCCATGACGGCAAAACTCCAGGCCGAAGGGCCGAAACGCGCTAAAGGACAGGGCTGGCAGTTAGTCCATGATACATCGTGCAAGTTGCAATCCGCAGGACCATCGGGCTATCCACCGTCCCTTTGCGAGCATCGTGCAGATCGCAACCCGGAGGGTCGAAAACCGTGAAAAGCCGATTTTCCTGGCGCCGGGGAAGGCTTTTATCCAGTCTTTTGCCGGTGCGCTTGGCAGCCAACCGGACCAGGGAGGTCCGATCAGCCCCTGGCCATCATGCAAAACGCAATGCTTCAGGCGTTGCACCTTGCAAGGTGCATGTGTGGCGGCTACCAGTGAAAACTATAAGTTACTGATTTATAAGGTAAAAAAGGTTTTAGAAAAGCTGGCACGCAGTCTGCACTCTTCTTGGCAAGCCGGCCTTAGGGCCAACGGACTGCAGGAGAGACCCGATGATCAGCCAGACCCTTCGCAAGCACTTGGTAGGTACTGCGCTCTTCGCTTGCTTCGCCAGCGCCGCCGTCGCTGCCCCCCAGGGCCAGGACGTCAGCCGCGAACAGGCACTCATCGCCTCCACCCGCATCGCTGCCCAGGCCATGGTGCCCGCAGCCAAGCCGCTGGCAAGTCAAGGTCGTGGGGAACTCAAAGCCATCCCGGCACAGTCAAACGGTGACCGCCTGGTAAAGCAGACCCGCTGGGTATTTTGAGGTCATGACCATGATGTGGATGCTGCTGGTGATTGTGTTGTTCGCGGCAGCGGCGGTTGTGATCGGTATGGTGCTCAGCGCTTTGATAATGGGTCGTGCGCTCAATCAGACGCACAACCTCAACGGTCTGGATCTCGATCTGACCGCTGTGGAACCACGGATGGCGAGTCTGGATACCTAGGATTTCGCTAATAAAACCACTGCTCGCTGGACAGGTGCTGTCGTCCGCTGAGTGCACTTGTAATACATAGGAGAAACACCATGCTGAGCTGGGCTATCACTTTCCTGATCATCGCGATCATCGCAGGCGTCCTGGGTTTCGGTGGCATCGCCGGTACCGCCACCAGTATTGCCAAGATACTGTTCGTGCTGTTCCTGGTGCTGTTCGTGGTGTCGTTCTTCATGGGCCGTCGTCGTCCCTGACGCCAGCCGCATGAGAGACAGGCTGCCGGTCGTGACGACCGGCAGCCGAGGCGCTGTCATTGAATTGCAGCTTTAAGCCGATTCAATGGACAACCTCGAAGTCGTCTCCTGATCCGAGACGCAAGGGCCACAAGGTCGGGACGCTCTGCAGTAAGGGAGGGTTCCAAGGGTACAGGGAGTACTTTCGCACTCGCGGCGGACTGGGCTGGATACGACCACACCCCTGAATTCGACCGGTTTCGTCTCAAGCGAAACCTGCCGGTGTCAGGGGTGTTGTCGTTTTGGCGCAGTGAAAAGGCGGGCGTCCGGGGCGGGCTCAGCCCTGCCAGAAGGCGTCCCACCAGGAGCGTTCGCCGCGAACGTCTTCCAGTACCACGGTGCAGGTGGTACCGGCCGCCAGCAGCAGGCCCTCGGGCAGTGGATCCAGGGCGATGCGCACCGGTACCCGTTGAGCCAGACGGACCCAGTTGAAGGTGGGATTCACGTCGGCGGTGAGTTCACGACTCTGGGGATTGTCACGGTCGTAGATGCCGCGGGCGATGCTTTCCACATGCCCGCGCAGCGTCTGGCCACTCATCAGGCGCATCTCGGCGGCCGCTCCCACCTGCACATGGGGCAGCTTGGTTTCTTCGAAGTAGCCATAAACCCAGAACGAATGGGCGTCGATGACGGCCAGCTTGGGCGCGCCCGCGGCGGCATAGTCACCCTTGAACACCGAGAGGTTGGTGACGTAGCCGTCGACTGGGGCCAGCACCCGGGTGCGCTTGAGATTGAGGCGCGCCGATTCCAGCTGGGCCTGGGCCTGGCGCAGATCGGCCTCGGCGGCCAGGGCGGCGCTGCTGGCGTCTTCGCGGTTCTCGCGGGAAACCACCAGGCTGTCGATGTCGGCACGGCGGCGGGCATTCTGCTGGCGCATGGCGAGGGTGGCCTTGCGCGCGGCGACCGTGGCCTCGGCCTGATGCACGGCGATCTCGTAGTGCTCCGGATCGATCTGCAGCAGCAGGTCGCCCTGGTTGACCCACTGGTTGTCGCGCACGGCGATCTCGGTCACCAGCCCCGCCACGTCGGGCGCGATGGTGATGACCTCGGCGCGCACCCGGCCATCGCGGGTCCACGGATCGTTCATGTAGTGCACCCAGAGCAGCCGCCCGAGGATCAGCGCCAGGCAGACCACCAGCAGGGTAAAGAGCACGCCAAAGAGTTTCTTGAGGATCATGGCAGGAGTCCTAGCGATAGACGCACAGCGCCAGGGCGCAGTAGAGGCAGATGAACAGGGCCAGGCGCAGCAGCGCCGGATGCCAGACGACGTGGTAGAGGCCGACCGCGGCGAGCACCCGGTCCAGCGCCCAGGCGAGCAGGGCGGCGACCAGGAACAGCACCGTCACGGTGGGCAGGTAGAGGCCGTGGAAGGCGATTTCACGGGGCATGGGGAATCTCGTGATAGCGGGCCAGGGGCCCCTGGGGATCGAGCAGGGCACTGCGGATGAAATGCAGGTCGCTCTGCACCTGACGCAGGGGCGACTCGTCATAGGGCAGTTGCGGCGGTTCGGTCACGGTCGCCACGGCAAGCAGGGCCGCGTCCACTGCCACCAGCGCCCGCCGCAGATGTTCCGCGCCGGGCTTGAGGAAGAGGCGCACCAGGGCGCGCCCGAGCACGCGGATGGCCTGGCGCCAGGCGCTGCTCTCGGCATAGCGCGGGGCCGCGGGCAGGCGGGCCTGCAACTGGCGCAGTTCGATCACCGCATGACCGATCTCCAGCACCACGAAGGCCCAGCCGATCAGGCGCCGCTGCGCTTCACCGCGTCCGGCGCTGACGCCATAGGCCTGGTTGAGAAGGTCGCGGGTCTGGCCTTCGAAGGTCGGCGCCAGGTGCGGCAACGGCGCGCTCACCGCCCGCACCAGCTGCTGGCGCAGGTCACGCTCCAGGCGGCGCCACAGCCAGGGGCTGTTGGGGGGCAGCAGCACCGCCGAGACCGCCGCGGTGATCACCATCGACAGGACTACGGCGATGCCGTTGTTGATGAAGGCGTAGGCGTCGTAGACCGGCGGATTGTCGGGAATCGAGGTGAAGCAGAAGAACACCAGGCAACCCAGGCCATAGCCCATCCAGCCCGGGCGCAGGGAAATCCAGGTGCCCAGCATGAACACCGGCGCCAGGGTCAGCAGCAGCAGCGGCAGGCCGCTGATCCAGGGAAAGACGAAGAAGGTCAGGAAGAAGCCCAGCACCACGCCGCCACTGGCGCCGACCGCCATCTGCAAGGCGGTGCGCTTGGGATCGGGCGAGGCCGAGGCCAGCGCCGAGACGGCCGCGGCATTGAGCGCCAGCATGCCGCCGCTGGGATAGGCGCTGGCGATCCAGAAGGCGCCCAGCACCAGCACCAGAAAGGCGCTGCGGATGCCGGTGACCGCCGCGCCCAGGGCATTGGCCTTGGCCACGAAGCGCGGCTTCCACTGTTCGCGACTGTGGCGTGGCGCCGCCAGGGAGGCGTGGGTCTGCAGATAGCCGTGCCATTCGCCGGTGAAGCGAAAGAGCAGCTCCACGGCGGTCTCGAAGTCCCGCCGGTCGGTTTCGCTCAGGGGTGGCAACTCGGCACGCAGGGCGCGAATGCGCGGCCGCAGGCCCTGGTGCAGCTGTTCCAGACGCGCCGCGGCAGCAGCCGCCGCACGTTCGGTAAGGGTCTGGCCACGCCATTCCTCGAACACCTCCAGCAACGGCGCCCAGAGGCGTTCGAGGACAGCCAGCGGCAACTGGGCGTCGCGCTCGCGCAGGCGCATCAGCAGGCGGCTGAGGGCATGCAGGCGGGTGGTCAGGCCCATGAATTCGGCGTTCAGCCGGGCCAGGCGCCCGCTGCGCATGCGCATGTGCGGGTCTTCGAAGGCCGAGGCGCTGCGCAGGCTTTCCAGCCCCACCGCCTCGGCGGCCAGGCGTACTCCGGCAGCCTCCAGGGAGGCACGATCGAGACGACCGCGCAGGACGTCGGCGGCCAGTCCGGCGAAGCCGCCCATGCGTCGGTAGAGGGTCGCGCGCATGGCCGTGGCGCTGGTCTGCGGAAAGACCGCCGCGCTCACCGCGCCGCTGCAGAGCACGCCCAGGGTGATGGCCAGTACCCGCATCACCGCCGACATGAAGGCGGTGTCGGCATTGAGCGCGGCGGGAATGCCGATCAGCGCGGCGGTATAGCCGGCCAGCATGCAGGCATAGCTGCGAAAGTCGCGGTAGCGAGCCGAACCGGCCACGCAGAGGCCGATCCACAGCGCCAGGAAGATCAGGAAGGGCACCCGTTCCTGGGCGAACAGGGCGATCAGCACCAGCATCACCGCCAGCCCCAGCAGGGTGCCCATCACCCGATAGAAGCTCTTGGCCAGCACCTGGCCGCTCTGTGGCTGCATGACGATGAACACGGTGATCACCGCCGAGCTGGGGTGCGGCAGTTGCAGACGCATGGCCAGCCACAGGGTCAGGCTGGCGGCGAGCAGCACCTTGGCCTGGTACAGCCAGAGGCTGCCATCGCTGCGGGCCCAGGCGCCGAGGGCCTGGCGCAGCGGTGCGCCAGTGGCGGTGCCGGCAGTCATCGGGGGGCTCGCTCGACGGCGACGCGGGCCGGCACCAGGTCGTGGTCGCCTGGGCCGCGTTCGAGGTCCGCGCCGCCGCCGAGGGCGACCAGGGCCGCGGCCTGGGCGGCCAGGCGCAGGGCGTGCACCTGAGCGGTGACGCGTTGCTGGGCGAACAGCCGGGTCTGGGCGTCGAGCACGTGCAGGTAGTCGGTCAGGCCGCGGCGAAAGGCCTCGCGGGCGATGTCGTAGGTGCGCTGGGCCGCCTGGCTGGCCTGGTCGGCGAGGGTGGCCTGCCGGGCCGCCGAATCGGCCTTGATCAGGGCGTCGGAGATGTCCTTGAGGGCGTCGACGAGGGTCTGGTTGTAGGCGCTGACGGCCATGTCGTAGGCCGCCGACTCCGCGCCGAGGCGACCGCGCAGGGCGCCACCGTCATAGATCGGCAAGGAAAAGGCGGGACCTATGAAGGAGCCGGTCTTGGCGTGGGTCAGCATCTCGCTGAGGCGACCCAGGGTCAGGAACTGGCCGACGTTGGCCACCAGGTCGATGTTGGGATAGAAGCTGGCGCGGGCGCCGTCCACGCCCTTGGCCGCCGCGGCGATCTGCCAGCGACGCGCCACCACGTCGGGGCGCTTGCCGACCAGTTCCAGCGGCAGGGCGCTGGGCAGGCGCGGTGCCGCGCCCAGGGTCAGGCGCGGGCGCTGCAGGCGGGCGCCGGCACCCGGGCCCTTGCCGGCCAGGGCGGCGAGCTGGTTGCGATCCAGCGCCAGGGTCTCGTCCAGGGCTTCCAGCTGGCGTTCGGTCTCGGGCAGCAGGGTGCGCGCCTGGCTGACCTCGAACTGGGTGCCGAGGCCACCGTCCAGCTGGCGCTGGGCGAGGTCGGCCAGGTGCCGCTGCTGCTCCAGGGTGGCGGCGAGGATGTCGCGCTGGTCGTGATGCAGGGCGAAGCCGATATAGCTGCGGACGATGTTGCCGGTCAGCTCCAGCTCGGCCGCGCGCACCTCGGCGGCGGCCTGGTGGGCCTGGTCCAGGGCCTGGGCGCTGGCATCGCGTTCGCGGCCCCAGAAGTCCAGGGCATAGCTCAGACCCAGTTCGGCATTGTTGTTCCAGGTGGTGCGATCGGCCAGCTCGCCCGGGCCATAGAAGTCGTCGGTGGGCCAGCTGTAGCGCTTGAAGGCGCCCTTGCCCTCGACCTGCAGGGATTCACGGGATTCGGCCAGGCCGGCCAGGGACTCGGCGCGGCGCACCCGGGCGGTAGCCGTGGCCAGGCGCGGGTTGTCCGCCAGGGCGCCGCTGATCCAGGCGTCCAGCTGGGGATCGCCATAGGCGCGCCACCACTGGCGCTGAGGCCAGGCGGCCTGGCTGGCGGCGGCCTGGATGGCACCGTCGGTGGCCAGCGCCTGGTCGTCGAGGCGCTGCGCCTGGGGCGCGTTGTGACCGGTACCGATACAGCCGGCCAGCAGGGTCGCGAGGGCGACCACCGAGAGCGCAGGCCAGACTCTGCTAGAGGAAGGCGACACGTGGAGGTCCGTTGGCAACAGGGCCAAACCTGCGTCTGGCATGAGGCAGCGCAGCGAGGTTGGCGAGATGAGCTGGAACTGAAGAGGACGCCTGTAGAGGACGGACGTAAACCGCGAGGTCAGCGGACGTTACCATTAGGCTGCTAACGATTCTATAAAATTCCGGGGTGGTCGATTAGCGCGTCAACCGGCGAATCTTTGTTTCACATACTGAAATAATATGGAGAATGACGCTTTTCCCGATTGTCGAGGCGGCATGGACACCCTGCACAACATGCGCGTTTTCGTCGCCGTGGTGGAAAGCGGCAGCTTTACCGGCGCGGCCCAGACGCTGCAGACCACCACGGCCCACGTCTCCCGGGCGGTGGCCCATCTGGAAACCCATCTGCGCACCCGCCTGCTGCACCGCACGACGAGGCGCATCGCCCTGACCGAAGCCGGTCAGCGCTACCTGGCGCGCTGCGAGCAGATCCTCGCCTATGTCGAGGAGGCCGAAGCCGAGGCCGGGCACGCCCAGGCGCGGCCCGAAGGGCGGCTGCGGGTGCACAGCATGACCGGCATCGGTCAGCATTACGTGATCCGCGCCATCGCCGGCTATCGCGCCCTGCACCCCGAGGTGCGCTTCGACCTGACCATGGCCAACCGCATCCCCGATCTGCTGGAGGAGGGCTTTGACCTCGCCATCGTGGTAGCCGTGGAACTGCCCGACTCCGGCTTCGTCTCCCAGCAGATCGGCCACACCTACAGCATCCTCTGCGCCTCGCCGGCCTATCTGCAGGAACACGGCCAGCCGCAGACGCCGGCGGAACTGGCCGATCACGCCTGCCTGAGATTCATCAGCCCGGTGGTGTCCTTCGACCGCTGGCACTTCGACGGCCCCAATGGCCCGGAAACCTATCGCATCGGCGAGACCCCCTTCCAGGTCAACGTCGGCGACGCCATGACCGAGGCCCTGCGCCAGGGGCTGGGGATTGGCGTGCTGCCGCTCTATTCGGCGGTGGACGGCCTGCGCGACGGCAGCCTGGTGCGAGTGCTGCCGGCCTATCGCCTGCAGCGCCTCAACGTCTATGCCCTCTATGCCTCGCGGCAGTACCTGGATGCCAAGATCCGCACCTGGGTGGCCTACCTGCGCGAGCAGATCCCCGGGGCGCTGGAGGCGGACGAGGCCTTCGTGCGGGCCGTCAGCGAAGTCGTCGGCCAAGCGCATTGAGATCGGCGGGGCGCTTGGACTAAGCTCGGGGGAGACCGGGCTGCACGCCGGGTCATAGTTAGTAAGCTATTGAAATATCGCCCGGTATCGCGGTCCTGAGGGCGACAGGATGGGTGCTCGACGGCACGCTCCGGTGACGTCGAGGTCCATGTCCCGAGTCGGTGGTCACGCCGACGGACCGCCGTGCAGGACGGCCGGATCATGCAGGCGGTCAGGGACCGCCGTCAGTACCACGGGAGTCCAATGAGCGCTACCGCAGGACCCACTCTGAGATTCGCCGACCAGCCGCTCAAGGGCATCGCCCTGATCTGCCTCGCGGTCTGGCTGTTCGCTTCCCACGATGCCCTCTCCAAGTACCTGTCCGGCTTCTATCCGGTGGTCATGGTGGTCTGGGCCCGCTACCTCTCCCACACCCTGCTGATGATGGGCATCTTCATCCCGCGCTCGGGGCTAGCGGTGATCCGCACCAAGCGGCCGGGGTTGCAGGTGCTCAGGGCGCTGTGCCTGATCGGCTGCAGCCTGTTCTTCACCACCGGGCTGCGCTATCTGCCGATGGCCGAGGCCACCGCGGTCAACTTTCTCGCCCCGCTGATGGTGACGGCACTGTCAGTGCCGCTGCTCAAGGAGAGCGTGACCCGCAGCCAGTGGGCGGCGGTGCTGGCCGGCTTCATCGGGGTGCTGATCATCGTGCGACCGGGCGGCCAGCTGTTCACCCCGGCGGTGCTGCTGCCGGTCTGCTCGGCGGTGTGCTTCGGCCTCTACCAGCTGCTGACGCGCCTGCTCAGCGGCATCGACAGCCCCACCACCAGCAACTTCCTGACCGGCATCATCAATACCCTGGTGCTGAGCAGCGTGGTGCCTTTCTTCTGGGAGATCCCGACCCTGACCCACGGCTTCATGCTGGCGCTGCTCGGCCTCTTCGGCATGTCCGGCCACCTGCTGCTGACCCAGGCCTTCCGTTATGCGCCGCCGGCGCTGCTGGCGCCCTTCAGCTACGGCCAGATCGTCACCGCCGGCATCATCGGCTACCTCGTCTTCGGCCATGTGCCGGACAGCGGCGCGCTGATCGGCATCCTCATCATCTGCGCCAGTGGCCTGGCGGTGGCCTGGCAGCAGAGCCGCAAGGCGTCCAGGGCCAAGAAGGCCCGGGCGGTGCCGGCGGCGCAACCCGAGGCGCTGCCGGAGGTGGTGGCCGATGCCGCCGCGGGCGCTCCGGCTCAGCGCAGTCCGTAATCGGCGATGATCCCGATGAGGATCGCCAGACCCGCCCAGTGGTTGTGCAGGAAGGCCTTGAAGCACACCAGCGGGTCGCGGTCGCGGGTGACGTGGAATTCCCAGGCGAAGCAGCCGGCTGCCACCAGCAGGCCCAGGTAGAAGGGCAGGCCCAGGCCGAAGCGGCCACCGGCCAGCGCCAGGCAGAACAGCGTCAGGCCCTGCAGGGTGGCGATGATCACCCGGTCGGCATCGCCGAACAGGATGGCGGTGGATTTCACCCCGATCTTGAGATCGTCTTCGCGGTCAGCCATGGCGTAGTAGGTGTCGTAGCCCACCGTCCAGATCACGTTGGCGACGAACAGCAGCCAGGCCGCCGCCGGCAACTCGCCGGTCTCGGCGGTGAAGGCCATGGGCATGCCCCAGGAAAAGGCCGCACCCAGTACCGCCTGAGGGTAGTAGGTATATCTCTTCATGAAGGGATAGAGCGCTGCCACGCCAAGGGCGCCAAAGGACAGCCAGACGGTGGTGGCATTGGTGCAGAGCACCAGGCCGAAGCTGAGCAGCACCAGCACGGCAAAGAACAGCAGGGCTTCCTTGGGCGAGATGCGCCCGGTGGCCAGGGGACGATTCTTGGTGCGGGCGACGTGGCCGTCGAAGTTGCGGTCGGCGAAGTCGTTGATCACGCAGCCGGCCGAGCGCATCAGCACCACGCCGAGCACGAAGATCAGCAGATTCTTCAGACTCGGCACGCCCTCGGCGGCGATCCACAGCGCCCAGAGGGTGGGCCAGAGCAGCAGATAGATACCGATGGGTCGGTCCAGCCGGGTCAGCTGGACGAAGTCGCGGATGCGCTCGCGGCGGGGACGCGTGGCGATCACCCGGGCGCTGGGCTCGGGGCCGCGGGGCGCGGCAGGACGGCGATCACGGGGACGGGAGGCGTTCTTTTTCATCGGACGGCTGCATGGTGAAGGGCCTGGCGATTATAGGGGCCCTGGGGCGTCGCCGCTGCCGTCGTGATGCTCCGCCTGACCCTCGCGCCCGGCGTGAGGCCAAAAGGCCGGCAGAAAGACCTCGCCCACCAGGATCGCCAGGGGACCGCGCCGGAACACCGAGCGCCGGGCCCAGCAGGGCGCGCTTGCCGCCCCTGCGGGCAGCCAGGCCAGTGGATAGCGGCAGGCTTGGAGCGGCCCGCGGACAAAGGCCGGTGCCTGGAACAGCCAGTGCCCGAGCGGCCGCTCGCCCAGCGCCGCCAGGTCGAAATCCGCCGCTTCCAGGGCCGCGCGCGCCGCCACGCTGCGGGCGAAGACCCAGGCTTCGCCGTTGCCGCGCAGCCAGACCTCGCGCACCCAGCCGGGGCTGGCCGGCGGCACCTCCAGCGCCTGGCACTCGTCCGGGCGCAGCGGTTGCCAGCCCTGGGCGATCACCTCGACGGCGAAGCGTCCGCCGCTGAGGGCGGTCAGCCGTTCGGTGAGCGAGCCGCGGTCCGCATAGAGCCAGCCGAGCGGTGCCTCGACGTAGTCCGGCTCGGCGCCGGCCGCTGCGTGGGTCAGCCAGCGCGGGGCAACGTCACAGGCCCCAGACATTGCCCAGGGTGCTCAGCAGGGAGGGCTGGGTGCCTTGCTTGCCGAGATAGCCGAGGATCACCTGGGCGAACTGGCTGGTCATGCCACTGTTCATGCCCAGGGCGTTGAAGGTCTTGTCGACGTCCTGGCGGCTGTCGACATTGCCCAGCAGGCTGCCCAGCGGACTCTGCTTGGCGTCCTGACCGCCGCCACCGAGCAGACTGCCCAGGCCGCCCAGTTGCGCCAGGCCGCCGGTGGCATTGGCGCCGGCCAGCTGATCCAGGCCTGGCACGGCCTTGGCCAGCTGGCGATAGTCGTTGCCCACCAGCTGATTCTTGGCCAGGCCGAGCAGGGCGCCGGTGCCACCCACCGCCTGCTGCGGGGTGACGTTGAGCTGGCTGGTCAGCGCCTGCAGCAGGCCTGGGCCTGGGGCGTGGCCGCGGCGGCGGCGGTGGCCTTGGCGTTGTTGTTGCCGTTGGCGCCGTTATAGGCGTTGACGGCGTCGTTGAGGTTGAAGGCGAATACCGGGCCGGCGGCGAGCACCAGCGGCAGGGCGAGAACGGACAGACGCATGGGCGGACTCCAGCGGGTTGCGTGAAAGGTCAGAGGATAACCCGACGGCGATGACCACAGACTGAACGGCGTCCCTGCAGGGAGCGGACGCTGCGGTTATCATCGCCGTTTTGCCGGGAGAACCGCGATGCTCAACGGGTTGTGGCTGGGCTTCTTCATCGTTGCCGGGATCAGCGCCTTCGGCCAGTGGCTGGTGGCCGGCAACACCGGGGTGTTCGCCGCCATGGTGGAGAGCCTGTTCGCCATGGCCAAGCTGTCGGTGGAGGTCATGGTGCTGCTGTTCGGCACCCTGACCCTCTGGCTCGGCATCCTGCGCATCGCCGAGAAGGCCGGGCTGGTGGACGCCCTGGCGCGGCTGCTCGGACCGCTGTTCGCCCGGCTGATGCCCGAGGTGCCGCGCGGCCATCCGGCGCTGGGGCTGATCACCCTCAACTTCGCCGCCAACGGCCTGGGCCTGGACAACGCCGCCACGCCCATCGGCCTCAAGGCCATGCGTGCCCTGCAGGAGCTCAATCCCAGCAGCACCACAGCGAGCAATGCGCAGATCCTCTTCCTGGTGCTCAACGCCTCCTCGCTGACGCTGCTGCCGGTGACGGTGTTCATGTACCGCGCCCAGCAGGGCGCCCCCGATCCGACCCTGGTGTTCCTGCCGATCCTGCTGGCCCATACCTGCGCCAATCTGGTGGGGCTGTGCTCGGTGGCCTTCATGCAGCGGCTGAAACTCTGGGATCCGGTGGTGCTGGCCTGGATCGGCGGGGGCGCCCTGGCCTTCGGCGCCTTCGTCGCCTTTCTCTTCACCCTGACCGCCACGGCGCTGGCCGGGTTGTCGTCGCTGCTCGGCAACCTGACCCTGTTCGGCATCATCCTGGCATTCATGATCCTTGGCGCCCTGCGCAAGGTGCCGGTCTACGAAGCCTTCGTCGAAGGCGCCAAGGAAGGCTTCGACGTCGCCAAGTCGCTGTTGCCCTATCTGGTCGCCATGCTCTGCGCGGTGGGCGTGCTGCGCGCCTCCGGCGCCCTGGAAGCCATCCTCGAAGGCGTTCGCCATGCGGTGACCTTCTTTGGCTGGGACACCCGCTTCGTCGAGGCCCTGCCCACTGCCCTGGTCAAGCCCTTCTCCGGCAGCGCCGCCCGCGCGCTGCTGATCGAGACCATGCAGACCCACGGCGTGGACAGCTTTCCGGCGCTGGTGGCGGCGACCATCCAGGGCAGTACCGAGACCACCTTCTATGTGCTGGCGGTGTACTTCGGCGCGGTGGGCATCCAGCGCGCCCGCCATGCGGTGGGCTGCGCCCTGCTGGCGGAATTCACCGGGGTCACGGCGTCGATCCTGATCTGCTACTGGTTCTTTGGCTGAGCCTTGGGTTCCAGGTCGACCATCCAGTCGTCCTGCACCATGCGCCGCTGGCGGCGCGAGGTCAGTTGCTGGGTCTGCCAGTCCTCGGCGATCAGCGCGCAGTAGTGGCCGTCGTGCTGGCCCAGGCGAAAGCGCCGGCGCACTCCGATGGGATCGTGATCCGAGCCATAGAAGGCGACCGCGCGGATCTCCAGGCCCTCGAATACCCAGCCCTCGGGCGGCCGGTGGTTGTCCAGGGTCAGGCCGTTGTGCTCGGCGGCGCGGCGGATCAGACCCTGGAAGGTACCTATGTGGGTGAAGTCGCCGGTGTTGAGCGGACCCTGGTGGGTCGCCTCGCCCAGCACCAGATCAGGGTCGAAGTCATCCTGGCCGCTCTCGCGGATGTCGGTGACATCGGTATAGAGCGTCTCGCGATTGGTCTTGAGGATCACCGTGAGCTGGTTGATGAACACCGGCTCGGCGCTCATGTTGGACAGCAGGCAGAGGGCGCCCACGCCCTTGCCGGCGCCGCGGTTGATGATCAGCCGCGGCTGGCGCTGGCGCTTGTAGTTGTTGAGCAGGAGCTGCGCATAGAGCACCCAGACGCCCAGGGTGCAGCACTGGGCAAAGAGCGTGAGGACTTGGGAATTGTCTTTCAACCACTGGAACATGGGGCACTTCGCTGGAAGGAGTGACCATCGGAAATACCTTTCGGGCTCCAGGTTCCACCGCTTCGCTGACCAAAGGGCAGCGCTGAGAACATCGCCACAGCTCCGGCGTCCAAGCCTGAGCGGTCATCACGCCAAGGAAAATCATCATGCTGCGTCTATCGCTAGTCTGCTGCACTGCCCTGCTGAGCACCGCCGTGCGGGCCGAACCCCTGTCCTGCGAGCAGCTCAAGGCCGACATCGAGGTCAAGATCCAGTCGGCCGGGGTGACCGCCTATACCCTCGAAGCGGTCCCCAATGCCGAGGTGCGCGATCCCAACATGGTGGTGGGCAGCTGCGCCAACGGGACCTACAAGATCCTCTATCAGCGCAACGACTGATCCCCGACCCGGGGGACAGACCGTTCATCCGCTGGATACTTGTACAGTTTCGCCTGGCTTAGTACTGTTTGCGCATACAGTATTTAGCCAAGAGGGTAATGCCATGTCGCCGTTCGCCCGGATTCGCCAAGCTCTATCCCTTGCCCAGCCCGCACCGCGCTGGATGGAACGCGAGGATTTTCTGCGCATGAGTCGCCAGCTGCGCGAGCAGAAAAGTCGTCCGCCCGTGGTCCGCACCCAGGACCGCAGCCAGGACGACTGGCTCAGCGTGCCCGCCTAGCGTTTTGTTGCCTGACCGTGCTGGCCGCCTGGCCAGTCGCGGGTCAGAAGGGCGAGCAGATGCCTCGCTCGGAACTCACCAGTTCGCGCGGGCCGTCGTAGAGGGTGATTTCGCCCTGGCCAAAGGTGTTTTCGGCTTCCAGGCGATAGCGCCGGCCGGCCTGGAAGTCCGCGTAGTCCAGTTCCAGATAGCACTGGATCTGCAGCGGTTCCCGCCAGCCGAAGCGCGAACCGAAGCCACCGCCGCCATAGAGTTCGTAGCGATAGCTCACCTTGAGGCTATGGCTGCCAGGGGTGAGCTGGAAGTAGCGGCCATCGTCGAGACGCCTGCCGTCCTGGGACTCGGCCAGCAGCGAAGCCCCTACCGCGGGTTCGCGCAGCACCAGATCGACCCATGCCTGATGGGGATCCACAGGGGGCAGCGGCGTGGTGCAGCCGCCCAGCAGTAGCAGCAGAGGGACCAGCAGGCGCAGACGCATGGACGGCGACTCGCGGCAGGGAGATCAGCCGAGTCTACACGTCGCCGCAACGACTGGCAGTGCTGCGCGCCACTTCCTGGTTGCGCTCGTCATAGAGGCGCGCCCAGGGCCGCCAGCCGGTCTGGCCGGCTTCCAGGCGATAGCGCTCGCCCGCGGCGAAGGCCTTGTAGTTGAGGGTCACCAGGCAGGTGCGTGCCAGCGGATCGGCCACCTGGGCGCCGATGTTGGTGGGCTGCACCTCGAACTGGTAGCGTACCTGCAGATCATGGCTCCCCGGCCAGACCTGGAAGTAGCGTTTGTCTTCGAGATCCTTGCGATCGGCGCGCAGGGCTTCCAGCTTGGCCTTGCCATCGCTGTCCAGATCGATCCAGGCCTGTGCCGGATCGGGCTTGGGCAAGGGCCACAGGGAACAGCCACCTAGGAACAGCACAGGCAACAGCAGGCACAGTCTACGCATGACGGCTACAACTCCGGGCAGGGAAGGGCGCGCCACCCAGCCAGGCACCCTGCCTGCGCAACGCACGAGCCGCTGGCTGGCGCTGCTGTCCCTCGTGATCGGACTGAGCGGTTGTACCTCGGTCGGGTACTACGGCCAGATGGTACAGGGCCAGTGGGCGCTGATCCGTGACCGCGAGCCCATTGCGACGGTCGTCGCAGATCCGGCACGCCCCGCCGTCCTGCGCGAACGCCTCGCCGCCGCGGCAGCGGCCCGCCGCTTCGCCAGTGCCGAACTGGCCCTGCCGGACAACGCCAGCTATCGCAGTTTCGTCGAACTCAAGCGGCCCTTCGTGCTGTGGAATGTCTTCGCCACCGCCGAATTTTCCACCCGGCCCACCACCCACTGCTTTCCCATTGCCGGTTGCGTGGCCTATCGCGGCTACTATCAGGAAGCCAAGGCCCGCGCCGAGGCGCAGCGGCTGCAGGCGCAGGGCCAGGACACCTATGTCGGTGGCGTGCCGGCCTATTCGACGCTGGGCTGGTTCAGCGATCCGCTGCTCAGCAGCATGCTGCGCTGGGACGACGACCAGGTGGCGGCCACGATCTTCCACGAGCTGGCGCACCAGCGTTTCTATCTGCCCGGCGATACCGCCTTCAACGAGTCCTATGCCACCTTCGTCGAGGGCGAAGGCCTGCGGCAATGGCGCGCCAGTCGCGGCCTGCCGCCCCCCGATACGGGGCGCGAAGTCCGCTATCAGCAATTCCGCGCGCTGCTGCTGACCACTCGCGCAGACCTGGCCAGGCTCTATGCCCAGCCATTGACGACCGCGGCCAGGCGCGCGGCCAAGGCCCGGCGCTTCGCGCAGCTGCGCAGCGATTACCAGCGGCTGCGCGCGACCCCGGCCTGGCGTGACGATCGTCGCTTCGATGGCTGGATGAGCCAGCCGCTCAACAACGCGCGGCTGGTGCCCTATGGTCTGTACGAACAGTGGGTACCGGCCTTTGCCGCCCTCTATAGACAGCACCCGGGCAACTGGCCGGCGTTCTTCCAGCAGGTACGCCTATTGTGCGAGCGCCCGGCGGTCGAGCGCGAGCAGGCGCTCAAGGCGCTGCTCGACCAGGCGACCCCGCAGCCCTAGCGCGGTGCCCGCCAGTTGGACCAGGCGGCGACCAGACCCAGCGTTGCCGCCAGGGCCAGTCCCAGCCGCGGGGCCAGGCTGTTGTCCAGATGCAGCAGCAGCGCTAGGGCCGCGGCGCCCAGGGCCATGCCGGTCTGCCGGGCGGTGGCCTGGACGCCGCCGGTGGCGCCGTTGCGACCGGCCGGGGCGGCGGTCAGCATGATCCTGTTGTTGGGTACCTGGAAGAAACCGAAGCCGATGCCGCCGAGGATCAGGCAGGGGATCAGCAGGGCGGTCGAGCGCTCCAGTGGCATCACCGCTGCCGCCGCCAGCCCCAGGGCGATGCCCAGGCCACCGAGCATGCACAGCCGCTGCGGCGGATGGCGGTCGGCCAGGCGCCCGGCCACCTGTGCCGACACGGCCACGGTGAGCGGCCAGGCCAGCATCAGCAGGGCCACCTGCAGCGGCACCAGCCCGAGCTGGTGTTGCAGATAGAAGGGCAGGGCGAGAAAGCAGAGCATCTGCGCGGCAAAGGAACAGACCGAAGCCAGCACCGAGTGACGCATGGCCGGCAGTCCCAGCAGGTCCACCGGCAGCAGGGGCGCCGGCAGACCGCGCTCGCGGCGTACCAGCAACAGCAGACTGGCCGCGGCCAGCAGCAGCAGGCCCACGCCCTGCAACGGCGCGGCGCCGAGACGTTCCAGACCGCCGATGCCGGCGCAGAACAGCAGGGCGTTGAGCAGCACGCTGAACGGATCGAGGCGGCGCTGCGCACGGGGACTGTCGGGCAGGTTGTGCACCAGCAGTGCGATCAGCATCGCCACGGGCACATTGACGGCGAACAGCCAGGGCCAGCCACCCAGCGCCAGGATGGCCGCCCCCAGGCTGGGCGCGGCGGCGGAGCCCAGGGCCACGCAGAGGGCATTGATGGCGATGCCACGACCCAGCCGGTCGCGCGGATAGGAGAGTCGGACGATACCGGCGCTGACGCACATGATGGCGGCGGCGCCCACCCCCTGCAGCGCCCGTGCAGCCACCAGGCTGGCGAGATCCGGCGCCAGGGCGCAGCCCAGGGAGGCCAGGCCGAAGATCCCGACCCCGGCCGTGAAGACCGGGCGCAGGCCAAGACGCTCGGCCACTGCGGCCAGGGGAAACAGCAGGGCGACCAGACTCAGCTGATAGGCGCTGACGATCCAGACCGCCGCGGCGGCCGAGACGTCCAGGGCCTCGGCGATGCTGGGCAGCGCCAGGTTGGCGATGCCGCTGTCCAGCACCGTCATGCTGATTGCCAGTAGCAGGGCGGCGACGGCGCGATAGCGGCGTGGCGGGGGCAGGCCGTCGGTGACGGCGGCGGCGGTGCTCAATCCTCGACCTTCACGTGCTGGTCGCTTTCGCCGAGCTTCCAGTAGCCGGCCGCCTTGACCCAGTCCCGCGGCAATCCCTTGGCCAGCAGCGCCTGCCGCGCGGCGCGGGCTTGCGTGGCTTCACCGGCGATCCAGGCATAGCCTTCGCCTGCGGGCAGCTCCAGCTGCTCCAGGGCCTGCACCAGGGCATTGGCCCCAGTTTCGCGATAGACCCAGCGGATCTCGGCGGCGGCGGCCGTCGACAGGGCAATCTCCAGGCCCGGACGCGCCACTTCGGCGACGACCTGGACCCGGACATCGGCGGCCAGCTGCTCCAGGCGACGGGCGATGGCGGGCAGGGCGGTCTCGTCGCCGGCCAGCAGGTACCAGTCGAAGTCCTCGGGCGGCACCAGGGCGCCCTTGGGGCCGCCGATGATCAGCTCGGCACCGGGCTGCGCCTGACGCGCCCAGGTGGTCAGCACCCCGGCTTCATGCAGATAGAAGTCGATGGCCAGTTCGCCACGGGCGGCATCGTAGTGGCGCGGCGTGTAGTGCCGACCCACCAGCTGCTCGGCGCTGGCGGCGCGGATCGGGGTGGTGTCGGCGGGGACGAACAGCTTCACGTGCTCGTCGAAGGCCGCGCTTTGGAAATCCGCCAGGTCGCTGCCACCAAAGGTCAGGCGCAGCAGGACGCCACCCAGGTCTTCGCGGCGGACGACGGTCGCCCAACGTCGCTTGAGGTCGAAGCGCACACGCTGGAAAAGGTGAGGGGCACTGGCATCGCCCTCGCGGCTGTGAAAAGATGTCGCCATTGCGGAGGTACCATTCATTGAGGTTCCTCACTATATTCGAGGTAAGCAGCTTTCATGTCAACCGCCGCCGCCATTGCCGAAGCCCTGATGGATCTGAAACGGCAGATGCGCCAACAACTGGATGAGACCCTCAAGGCCTCCGGACTTTCCTTCGCCCGCTACAAGGTGCTCAAGGTGCTGGAGCGCCTGGGGCCTTGCCGTCCCGGCGAGGTCGCCGAACAGCTGCGCCATGCGCCCCGTACCCTGACCGATGCCTTCGACGCCCTGGAGCGCGACGGCCTGGTCCGTCGCGAACCCCATCCCCAGGACCGCCGGGCGCTGCTGGTCCATCTGACCAAGCAGGGTCGCCAGGCGCTGGACCAGGCCCAGGTGCCGCGTACCCAGGCGCTGGAAGCGGTCTTCGCGCCGCTGGATGCCAGCGAGCAGGCGCAGTTGCTGGCCTATCTGGAGCGGGTTCGCACCTGCAATTGAGTCGCGGGCGAACTCCCTGTCGGTCGTTGCGCTCGAAAGAGACACCCTATTGAGGAGAGCCTGCCATGACTGACCAGCGTTCCGATGCCCACCTGGGCAAGACCCCGCCCAACGAACCCGCTCTCGATGAGGCGGGCCGTCCGGTGGATGTGGTGAAGAAGGACATGGAGCAGCCGGAATCGACGCCGACCGATGCCATCGACAAGGTCATCACGCCGACCGACATCAAGACCAAGGAGCAGGAAACCGAAGCGCTCAAGCGCAAGACCGCCGAGGTCGAGCGCAAGCTGGAGCGCTGATGCTCCACGTGGAACCTCGGATCGCCGAGGTTTCCATCGGCTCGGCAGGCGCGGTCGGCCATAGCGGCAGCCATGCCCTGCCATAGTGATATTGCACTGGCCCCTGTTGGACTGGGTTCCTAATCTGGGCTTTGATCGTCATCAACTCAAGGAGCGCTCTTGGACCAGGCCACCTTCATCGAGCAACTCGCCCGCGAGGGCTTTCAGCCACCGGTGCTGGTCGAGCGCGAAGCCCTGGGCAGCCTGGAAGCCCATGCGCATCCCTTCGAAGCGAAGGCGCTGGTCATCGAAGGCGAACTGCGCATTCGCACGGCAGCGGGCGAGCGTCGTTATGGGGCAGGGGAGGTCTTTCATCTGGCCGCTCATGAGCCTCACTCGGAAGTCTTCGGCGCCCGGGGCGTGCGCTATCTGGCGGGTCGGCGACCGGCCTAGCCTTCGCTTTCGTTCTTCTCGATGTCCTTGCGCTGGCGGTTGAGGATCACGCAGCCGTAGACACCGCCGCCCAGCAGCAACAGGGCGAGGATGGAAAACAGGGTCATGAAGATGGAGTCGTTCATTGTGCTCTCCGAAAGCGGGGTCGGAGCAGTCTAGCGACTCGCCAAGGTCTCGGCGAACGAGCTCTGGAACAGGGTGTTGCCGATGCCTGGGCGGCACCGGCAGGCACCTGTGACCCTTAGCCTTCGAGCGTGGCGTTCAGGTTGATCTTGGCGCCCTTGAGCACCTTGGACACCGGGCAGCCTTCCTTCGCCTGATTGGCGATGGTGGTGAACTGCTCCTGGGTGGCACCAGGAATCTTGGCCTTCATGGTCAGATCGATGGTGGTGATCTCGAAGCCGTCGCCGACCTTGTCCATGGTCACGTCGGCCTTGGTCTCGATCCGCTCGGGGGTCAGACCGTTCTGGCCCAGCAGCATGGAGAAGGCCATGGAGAAGCAGCCGGCATGGGCCGCGCCGATCAATTCTTCGGGGTTGGTGCCTGGCGTGCCTTCGAAACGGGTGTTGAAGCCGTAGGCATTGTCCTTGAGCGCGCCGCTCTCGGTGGAGATATGGCCTTTGCCATCCTTCAGACCGCCTTGCCAGACCGCGGAAGCATATTTCTTCATGGAGCATCTCCGGTTGTTAGGTACGAATCCATCTAGAACAAGCCAGCAGCCGGTAAGTTCGTTGCAGTCGATCCGGGACCGCCATGGTCAACTCTTTTCGACCACCCCTGGAGGCCCCCATGAACTACCGCAATCTAGGCCGTACCGGTCTGAAGATCTCGCCCCTCTGCCTCGGCTGCATGACCTACGGCGTCCCCGAGCGCGGCAATCACCCCTGGACCCTGCCGGAAGACCAGAGCCAGCCGCTGCTGAAAAAGGCGCTGGATCTCGGCATCAACTTCTTCGACACCGCCAACAGCTACTCCGACGGCACCAGCGAAGAGATCGTCGGCCGCTTCCTCAACGCCAACGCCGTGCGCGAGGAAATCGTGCTGGCGACCAAGGTGTACTTCCCGCTGCGCGACAAGCCCAATGTCGGCGGCCTGTCGCGCAAGGCCATCTTCGCCGCCATCGACGCCAGCCTGCAGCGCCTGGGCACCGACTATGTCGATCTCTACCAGATCCATCGCTGGGACTATCACACGCCCATCGAGGAGACCCTGGAAGCCCTGCATGACGTGGTCAAGGCCGGCAAGGCGCTGCACATCGGGGCCAGCAGCATGTACGCCTGGCAATTCGCCAAGGCGCTGCACACCGCCGCGCGCCATGGCTGGACGAGATTCGCCACCATGCAGAACCACGTCAATCTGCTCGCTCGCGAAGAGGAGCGGGAGATGCTGCCGCTGTGTCGCGATGCCGGCATCGGCGTGATCCCCTGGAGTCCGCTGGCCCGTGGCCGCCTGACCCGTGACTGGGACGCCAGCACCGCGCGCACTGAAAGCGATGCCTTCGGCAAGACGCTCTATACCGCCAGCGAGGAATCCGATCGGCAGATCGTCGCCGCCGTGGCGCGCATCGCCGAAGCCCGCGGCGTGCCGCGTGCCCAGGTGGCCCTGGCCTGGCTGCTGCAGAAGCCGGGCATCGACGCGCCCATCGTCGGCGCATCCAAGCCGCAGCATCTGGAGGATGCAGTGGCGGCGCTGGAACTGCAGCTGAGCGAGGAAGAGATCAGTGCCCTGGAAGCGCCCTATGTGCCGCATCCGGTGGTGGGATTCAGCTAAGGCGGGGCCTGCCTTCACCCCGGCCCTCTCCCGGAAGGAGAGGGGCCGGGGTGAAGGCGTCCGGACTCAGGCGTACTGGTCGGCGATCTGGCGTTCGGCGCTGGCCAGGGCCGCGCTCTTTGCTTCGTCGCCATAGGCCAGGCCTTCGGCGCGGACGATCTGGACATCGGTGATGCCGAGGAAGCCCAGCAGCAGCTTCAGATAGTCTTCGTGGGCGATACCGGTGGGCTTGCCGGCATGGATGCCGCCCGCGGTGGCGACGATGATCGCCTTCTTGTCGCCACACAGGCCTTCCGGACCGGCTTCACCATAGCGGAAGGTGGTGCCGGCCACGGTGATGCGGTCGATCCAGGCCTTGAGCTGGGTCGGGATGGTGAAGTTGTACATGGGCGCACCCAGTACCAGTACGTCGGCGGCAAGGAATTCCTGCAGGGCACGGGCATTGCGCTCGGCTTCGTCACGTTGCTCGGCGCTGCGCTGCCCTGTTCGGCCGGGGTCGCACCGGCAGCCAGACTGGCGGCGGAGAAGTGACCCAGGGAATCGTGGGCGAGGTCATGGTAGCTGACCTCGAGGCCTGGCGTAGCGGCCTTGAGGGCACCGACGACCTTGGCAGTCAGGGCCCGGGAGGCGGAATGATCACCCAGGATGCTGGAATCGATGTGCAAGAGTTTCATGGCGGTAGTCCTGTAGGGTTCGACGCGATGAGCCCAGACTACCGATAAGACGATCGGCTGATTAGTCGCCTAGAATGCGATGCTTCGTCCCATGGATAGGACAATCGCCCATGCAAGACCTCAATGATCTCGCCTACTTCGCCAAGGTGGTGGAAGCCGGAGGTTTCGCCGCCGCCGGGCGCCTGCTGGGCATTCCCAAGTCGCGACTGTCCCGGCGCATCGCCGAGCTGGAGACCCGCCTGGGGGCGCGGCTGCTGCAGCGCACCACCCGTACCCTGACCACTCTCGGCGAGCGCTACCTGGTGCACTGCCAGGCGCTGCTGCGCGAGGCGGAGAATGCTGCCGAAACGGCGGCCAGTCTGTCCAGCGAACCCCGTGGACCGCTGCGGGTGTCCTGCACGGTGGCCCTGGCCCAGGACTACCTGCCCGACGTCGTCACCCGCTTCCTGCAGCGCTATCCTCTGGTGCAGCTGGAGCTGGTGCTGGTCAATCGGCGGGTGGACGTGGTCAACGAGGGCCTCGACGTGGCCCTGCGGGTAAGGGACGTCGACGACGTGGAGCCGGGGCTGATCGTGCGCCGCCTGCGCCAGGCCTCCGGGGTGCTGGTGGCCGCCCCCGCCTTTCTCGTCGATCGCCAGCTGGATGCGCCGGAAGCCCTGCTGGGGGTCCCGCTGCTCGGCGCCCTGGAGCTGGATCGCCGGGTGCACCTGCGCATGGTCGGTCCCGCCGGCCAGCGCCGCGAACTGGTGCTGGAAGCCCGACTGGGCATCGACGACTTCAGCGTACGAAAGACCGCCGCCCTGGCCGGCCTCGGCTACACGATGCTGCCGCTGCTCTATTGCGAGGCCGAACTGGCCGAGGGTCGCCTGCAGCGCCTGCTGCCGGACTGGTCGCTGCCCGGCGGCCACCTGCAGGCCGCCTATGCCCACAGGCGCGGCCAGTTGCCGGCGGTACGCGCCTGGCTGGAGCACCTGGAGGACAGCTTTTGCGATCAGGGCGGGATGCCGGTCTAGATCACCGTCGCCCAGGCCGAGGCGAGCAGCAGCGCCGCCATCCCCAGATTAAAGCCGCGCCAGGCGCGGGTCGATTTCAGGCCATGCGCCGCGACCCGGCCAAGCAGCGCCCAGAGACCCAGGCAGGGTACGGACACCAGCAGGAACACCAGGGCCAGCACCAGCACCTGCTGCCAGAGATCGGCACCGGGTTCGGCGTAGACGGTCACCACCGCCAGCGCCATGCTCCAGCTCTTGGGGTTGAGCACCTGCAGCCCGGCGGTACCCCCGAAGCCCAGACGGGCACCGTCATCCGCCACCGCGGGCGCGCCGGCGCGGGCCAGTTGCCAGGCCAGCCAGCTCAGCCAGAGCACCCCGGCCCAGGCCAGGCCGCGCTGCCAGTCCGGATGTTGCGCCAGGGTCTGGCCGAGACCGAAACCCACCACCAGCACCAGGGCCACCGCGCCCAGGCTGCCGCCCAGCACCAGCGGCAGGCTGGCCCGGGCACCGTGGCGCGCGCTGTGGCCGAGGATGAGCACATTGGTCGGTCCGGGGGTGATGGAGGCGACCAGGGCGAACAGCAGGAAGGGCAACAGGGACATGGGAGACTCCTGGAAGGACTGAGCCACCAGGGTCGCAAGCCTTGCCGCTAGCGGTCTGGAAGATTCGAGCAGCGCGCGCGATAGGCCGCCGGGGTCAGGCCATAGGCGCGGCGGAACCAGCGACCCAGGTGACTCTGGTCGGCGAAGCCCAGGGCGGCGGCGGTCTCCGCCGGCGACAGGCCGTCGGCCAGCAGGCGGCGCGCCCGCGACAGGCGCAGCTGCACCAGATAGGCATGGGGCGCCAGCCCAAAGGCCGCCTTGAAGGCGCGGGTCAGGCGGAATCTGTCGACGCCAGCGGCCTGGGCCAGTTCCTCCAGACCGATGTCCTCGTGATGATGGGCCTGCAGGAAGTCGCGGGCGCGCAAGGCCACCTGGGGCAGCCGTGGATCGCCGGCCTGGGGCGCCCGCCATTGCAGGTGCGGCAGAAGGCGCAGCAGCAGGGCATCCAGCGCGCTCTGGCGGACGATGCGCAATTCCGGACGACTCAGGACCTCATGGGCCCAGGCCACGGCACGATGCAGCTCGGCCTGCTCCACCAGGGTCCGGGCGAAGCCGGGTTCGCCCAGGGGCCGGGCGTCGCCATGCAGCCCCTGCAGCTCGCGCGCCAGCCACTGGGGATCGAGATAGAGCATGGAGTAGGTGAAGCCCTCGGCCTCCGGCGCCTGGCCGTCGTGCAATTCACCGGGCTCCAGCAGGAAGACCTGCCCGGGGGTACTCAGGTGGCGCTGGCCCCGGCAGTGGAATTGCTGCAGGCCCTGCTCGGTGTAGCCCACCAGATAGGCGTCGTGCCAGTGCGGGTCATAGGCATGGCCCTCGAAATGGGCGCGCAGGGTCTCGATGCCGGTCTCGGCGTCCTGCTGCAGCTGGATCCAGTGATCGTCGGCCATGGCGAGAGAAGGGGGCTTTCGGGCCTTTCAGTCTAGTCACTGACCTGATGTCGGTCTGGAAGATTCGTGCAGCCTAGTGTGGTGTTTCAGAAGTTCGCGCAAGAATTGGCGAGTGATTTTTTGCGGTTCGGCGTTCCGACTTGGGCTAGGCGCCGCGACGAGTCATAGCAGGGCTATGGCGAGGAGTGGCAAC